>NZ_BCAZ01000029.1:0-76118 GCF_001320205.1 Pseudomonas sp. NBRC 111123 | reverse complement strand
ACCTGTGGGAGCGGGTTCACCCGCGAAGAGGCCAGTGCAGGTTAAAACTCAGGCGCTGGCCAGCACCCGACGGCGCCGGACCACCAGGCTATCCACCACCCACATCGCCACCATCGACACCCCCACCAGCGGGAACATCACGCCCAGCACCAGCATGACCCCCACCGCAGCCTTCCAGCGCGGCAGATCATGGCGCAGCGGCGGTACCCCCAGCCCACCTTCAGGCCGGCGTTTCCACCACATCACCAGCCCACTCACCGAACCCAGCAGGATCATCAGGCATACCAGCAGGATGATGATCTGGTTCAGCGGCCCGAACATCTTGCCCTCGTGCAGCATCACGCCAAGCTCGGTAGCACGGGCCACTGGGCTGTAGTCCTGCCAGCGCACATCGGCCAACACCTTGCCGGTGTACTGGTCGACATGCAGGGTGGCATCGTTGCGCGGGTCGTCGGCAAACACTGCAATGGTGTACACACCTTCTGCAGTGGTCGGCGCGGTGATGCTGTAGCCCGGCTCCACCTGGCGTGCAGTGGCGATGTCCTGCACCTGCTGCAGGCTCACCTGTGGCGCGGCAGGCGCACTGTCCATCATGTGATGCCCGGCATGCTCGGCATGAGCGCCGGATTGCGGCATGGGGGTGTTCTCCATCGCCCACGGCACGGTCTGGCGGTGGGCGTTGTTGAGCACGCGGGCCTCCTGGTCCGACGTGGGCACGTCATTCCACATGGCCGCCGGGAAGCGGTTCCACAGATCGGCGTACTGTTTGCCCCACATGCCGGTCCAGGTCATGCCGCTGACCAGCATCAGCAACAGCAGGGCAGCCCCCCAGAAGCCGGTCACCGCATGCAGGTCGCGCCAGAACACTCGGCCTTTTGCCGCGAAGCGCGGCCACAGCACACCGGCACCGTTGCGCCCGCGTGGCCACCAAAGGTACAAGCCCGACACCACCAGCACGATACCCCAGCCTGCGGCGAGCTCCACCAGGCGGTCACCGACCGTGCCGACCATCAGTTCACCGTGCAAGGCGCGGGCGATGGCCTGGAGGTTCTGCTTGCCGTCCTGCTCGCCAAGGATCTTGCCGCTGTACGGGTCGACGAACACGTTCAGTTCGCGGCCTGCGTCATGTACCACGAACTGCGCGCTGCGCTCGGCATTGATCGGCGGCAGGTACTGGCCGACATGGCCTTGCGGGTAAGCCTGGCGCACTTCGGCCAGCATCGTATCGGCGCCCTGGCGATGGTGGCCGGCTTCGACCACCATCAGGTCACGGTAGAGCAGCGGGTCGAGCTGAGGCTTGAACAGGTAGATGATCCCGGTGATCGCCAACAGGATCATGAACGGGGCCACGAAAAGCCCCGCATAGAAGTGCCAACGCCAGGCCAGGTTATAGAAATTGACGCGTGTTCCTCTCATGGGAACCTCCTGTGTGACCAGCAGATGGGCGCAACCGAAGGTGCGCCCGTTGTTGTTGTCAGAAGCTGAAATCGACCTTGGTCCAGAAGGTCCTGCCTGGCTCGTTCACCGGCTGTGGATCACTGGCCGGGTAGCCGAACCCGGCATTCCCGGCCAGGTTCAGGTGCTCGGCGTAGGCCTTGTCGAACAGGTTGTCGACCCCTGCGCTGAGCTTTAGGTTGTGGCTCACCTTGTAGGCGCCGTTGAGCGAGAACACGCCGAAGCCGGCGCTCTTGTCGAAGTCCTTGCCGACCACGTTGCCCTGGTTTTCGGCAATGCGGTTCTGCGCTGCCACCAGCCGCCACAGGGCTCCGGCGCTCCAGCTGTCGCGGCTGTAGGTCAGGCCCAGGCGGCTTTCCAGCGGTGGCATCTGCGGCAGTGCCTTGCCATCGCTGCTGTTCTTGCCCCAGGCATAGGCCAGGGTGGCGTCGGCCTTCCAGCCCTCGCTCAGTTTGTAGGCCGCACCCAGTTCACCGCCCATGATGCGGGCGTCGATGTTCTGCGCCTGGGTAGAGCTCATGCCCATCATCCCGGTGCGGTAGTCGAACAGGATGTAGTCACGAATCTGCCCGACGTAGCCCGATGCCCAAGCTTCCAGGCGCTCGTCGCGGTACTGGATACCGAAGTCGAGCTGCGTGGTCTTCTCGGGCTTGATGCTGTCGAAGGCATTCACCGAGCCGGCTGGGCCCTGGTCTGGGGAGAACAGCTCCCAGTAGTCAGGGAAGCGCTGGGCGTGGCCGAGGCCGATGTAGGTGGTAGCCGGCAGTGCTGCCAGGTCGTGCTCGTAGCGGACGAAGCCACTGGGCAGCGTGTCGGCGCGGGTGTTGCCGTTGGTGGCGCTGTCATCACGGAAGTCCCGAGCCGAGGCACGGTCCAGGCGGGCGCCGGTGATCAGGCGATCTTCACCGGTGGCGTACCAGGTCAGTTCGGCGAACGCACCGTAGTTGTGGAAATCGGCATCCTTTTCCCAGGGTTTGTCCTTGTAGGTGTCGATGCCCATGGCGCTGCGCGCGCGGTGCTCGTTGGTCTGCGCATCGATGCCGCTGACCAGCTGCACGTCGGCCCAGCGCCAGGTGGCCTTGATGCGTGCACCCAAGGTGCGGCGGTCGACGGCGGCGGCCATGGGGCCGGCCATCATGCCGGTGCCCGAGGGGGTGCGCAGGCTGTAGTTGTCCATCACGTGGTCGGCGTAGTTGTAGTAGACCTGCGCCTCGACCTTGTCGAGCACCTCGCCCAGGTTGGACTTTTCAAAGCGCAGGCCCAGGCTTTCGCGCTTGAATTGCGCGCCGTCCATGCCACGGCCGGCATAGCGTGCCTCGCCGTCGCCCTTGCCTGCGGTGAGTTCGAGCAAGGTGTCCTGGTCGGGGGTCCAGCCCAGGGCCACATCGCCGTTCCATTTCTCCCAGCGCGAAGGCACGGTATCGCCATTGCCGTCGTCGTAATCGTCCGCGTGCGACTGATTGCCGACGAACCGCGCATAGCCCTGGCTGTTGCCGGCGGCAGCATCGAGCACCTTGTCGAAGCGGCCATTGGAGCCGGCCAGCAAGCTGGCGTTGACCCGGCTACCGAGGGTGCCGAACTTTTCCGGCTCGCGCTCGAAGAGGATCGTGCCCGCTGAGCCGCCTGGCCCCCAGATCACGCTTTGCGGGCCTTTGATCACGGTGAGGCGGTCGTAGGTTTCCGGTGCGATGTAGGAGGTCGGGGCATCCATGCGGTTGGGGCAAGCGCCGAGCATCACGCCGCCGTTGGTGAGAATGTTCAGGCGCGAGCCGAACATGCCGCGCAGCACCGGGTCACCATTGGTGCCACCGGCGCGGATGGCCGAGAAGCCGGGGATGGTTTTCAGGTAATCGGCACCATCGCTGGCCGGCACTGGCTGGCGCGGGTCCTTGGGGTTGGTGACCACGGTCAGCGGCGAGCTCGGTGCAAGCGCAGTGATTACCGTCGGGCTCAGCTCGGCCTCGGGGCCTTCATGGCCAGGGTCTGCGGCCAGGGCCATGGGCGCGAGCAGCGAGCCGCACAGTGCGGCGAATGTCCCACGCAGGGAGGTGGCTAAAACAGGGGTGCAGCCGGACATAGTGATTCCAGTCGATCAGTCATGAGTGTGCGCGAAGCCTCCTGGCTCCGTGCGATAGCGGTGGTGTCAGACGCTGATCGAAAGGGGCGGCGCGCGGCTGCGCGCACCGGGGAACACGGCCTGCCGGGCATGGCCCTGGCGCGTGGGGGCAGGGATGAGGGTAGGCGGAACTGCGCTGGCGACGCTGAGCGGGCTGAGGGTTTGCGGTAAGGCGGGGCAGTTGAACAGCAGGCTGCAATAGCCACACTTTTCCCACATTACGTGCAGTTGGCCGTCGTCGCCGTGGCCTTGCTGGTTGTCGCTGGCATGGGCGTGGGCAGCCGGCATGGACATCGACATGTCCATCGGCATGCTCATGCCGGCGTGGTGGTCCATCGGCATCGATTGGGAAATCAATGGGCCGATGAAGATCATCCACATGGCGAACAGGCTCAGCCAGCCGCCACCGACGCGCCTGCGTTCAGGGCGGGTGGTACGGCTGAGGCTGTTGCGCGGCAGGCTCATGCTGGCGAGCGCCTGTCAGCGGGCGTCAGTGCGCGTGTTCGTGGGCCTGGGGCTGGTCCGCCGGCGCCTGTTTCTGTACGGCCACGTCGACGGTGATGTCGCCGGCCTTCTCGAAGTGCAAGGTCAGCGGGAAGCGCTTGCCGTTGGTGAGCAGGCTGCGGTCCTTGGGCTGCATCAGCATCACGTGGTAGGCGCTGGGGGCGAAGGTCAGGTCCTTGCCAGCGGGCACCACCACGCTCTGCACCTGCTGCATCTTCATGGCGCCGCTGGCGCTCATGGCATGCTCGTGCAGTTGCGCGTCATCGCTGATCGGGCTGTCGACGCTCAGCAGGCGGTCATCGGCCTTGCCGTTGTTGTGCACGACGAAATAGGCGGCAACGTTGGGTGCGTTGGGCGGTAGTTGCAGCGACCAAGGGTGGGCGATGTGCAGGTCGCCCACAGTGTATTCATGTGCGTTGGCGTAGGCGCCGGGCAGCAGCAGGGCAGCCAGTACGAGAGCTTGCTTGAGCATGGTGAGTCTCCGATCTGTTCAGGTTCAGGCAGACAGCGTGATGAACTCAGACCAGGGGAGAGGCACGGGGATTGAGCGCAGGCCATAGCTGGCGCGGCGTGGGCTGGTAATCAATCAGCGGCGGTGCATGCCCGGCCAGCCGTGTGGGCGGGTTGTGCAGTTGCGGCGGGTAACCCGGCAGGGCCAGCAGCGGTGCGGCGCCCGAACAGCACCAGCAGTGCTGCATGTTGGAGTGCTGATCGCTTTGCGTGCCGAGGTCGATCTTGGCCAGGGCCTGGACATCGGCCTTGGCCTTGCCGGCCAGGCTGGAACAGAAAGCCCCCCACAGCAGCTGCTCTGCCGGGCCCTTGGGCGCAGCAGAAGACAGCGGCATGGCCAGCAGGTTGAACAGCACTGCAAGGCAGGCTATCCAGGCAATGTGCCGACGTGGGGGCATGGAGAGATCCGGTCAGGAATCGTGGGCGGTATTGTAAGGCGGAGTATAGGTAAAAATGACGGGGTGCGGTGAAGTGACGCAGGCGGGGGCTGCGAGGCAGCCCCGGCAATGTTCAAGCCTTGTTGCGGCCCATCAGGCCACGCACGGTCTCCTGCAGGTCCGCTGGCAGCACCACGACCTTGGCATTGCTGCTGTTGGCCAGGTTCTCCATGGCCCCTACATAGCGCTCACCCAGCAGGTACATGGCCGGCACGGTCTCGTTGCCGACCGCTTCCTTGACCAGCGAGATCGCCCGCGCCGAAGCCTCGGCCAGGTTGATCTGCGCCTCGGCATCCAGTTTGGCCGCCTGCAGGCGCGCTTCGGCTTCGAGGATTGCTGCCTGCTTGGCGCCTTCGGCGCGGGTCACGTCGGCTTTACGCTCACGCTCGGCGGCTGCCTGGCGCTCCATGGCCAGCTGCATGTTCTGCGAAGGCTTGATGTCCTGGATCTCCACCGAGCGCACGGTCACGCCCCAGTCTTCGGTCTGCTCGGACATTGCCTCGCGCAGGCGCGCCTTGATCTGCTCACGGCTAGACAGTGCTTCGTCCAGGTCCATCGCACCGACGATGGCGCGCAGCGAGGTCATGGTCAGGCTGGTGACGGCGAACGAGAAGTTCTGCACGCCATAGGAGGCCTTCTGCGGGTCGACCACCTTGGCGAAGCACAAGGCGTTGGCGACGATCACCGCGTTGTCCTTGGTAATGATTTCCTGTTCCTGCACGTCGAGGATGATGTCTTTGGTCGGCAGGCGATAGGCGACCACGTCCATGTACGGGATAACGATGTTCAGGCCGGGTTTGAGTGTGCTGTGGTAGCGGCCCAGGCGCTCGACGATCCACTCTTCGCCCTGGGGCACGATACGCACGCCCTTGAATACTGTGATCAGGACAAACAGGGCGATGGCGCCGACGACGATGAGACTGGTCATGATGCAAACTTCCTTTTAATTGCCAATTCAGGCCCGGACGACCCGGGCGGTGTTGCCTTCGATGGCGACGAGCCGCACGCGCTCGCCGGCGGGGATGTCGCCGTCGGCGACGCAGGTCCATTCTTCGTTGCCGAGCAGCGGCTTCTGGAAGCGCACGCGGCCTTTCTGGAATTGCGAGACGCTGCTGGTCAGCAGCCCGACTTCACCGATCACGCTGTCGGCGGTCCAGCGCACGTCGGGTTGTTTGCGTTTGAACAGCTTGAACCAGAGGACCGTGGTCACTGAGGAGAACAGCACCCACAGCAGCACCTGCATGTCCAGTTGCAGGGCGGGGGCTGCCAGGGCGATAAGCGAGACCAGCACGGCACCGATGCCGAACCAGATGATGAAGAACGTGGGCAGTACCAGTTCGAGCAGGATCAGGCCGATGCCGAACACCAGCCAGACCCACCATTGCATTTCCATATGAGTCACGCCTTCCGGGGGGAGGGCCTGAGTTTACGGCAGCGAAGCGGCACAGGGCCACTTCACGGCGTGCAGGAATAATCTGAAACGGCTGTAAGCACTTGAGCGGTGGATGTGAACGCACGATCCACCGCAGGCAAAGTTGGGCGCTTCAGAATCAGCACCGGCACCCCTTGCTCCCTGGCCACCTCGAGTTTCGGCTCGGTCGCCACGCTGCCGCTGTTCTTGCTCACCAGCACATCGATGCGACGCCGTTCGAACAGTGCCCGCTCGTCTTCGATCTGAAACGGCCCACGTGCGCCGATCACCTCGCAACGTTCATTGCCAGGGCAGGCTTCCAGCGCCCGCAGGGTCCAGAACTGCTCCGGCGGAATCTCTTCAAGATGCTGCAGCGGCTCGCGACCCAAGGTGAACAATGGCCGCCGAAACGGCTTGAGCGCCTCGATCAGCCCAGCCCAGTCTTCCACCTCACGCCAATCGTCCCCCGGCTGTGCCTGCCAGGCCGGGCGGCGCAAGGCCCAGCAGGGAATGCCGGCTGCCTGCGCGGCGCTGGCAGCGTTACGGCTGATCTGTGCGGCATAGGGGTGGGTGGCGTCGATCAGCAGGGTAATGCCGGCTTCACGCAGGTAGGCGGCCAGGCCCTGTGCACCGCCATAGCCACCAACCCGCACCTGGCAGGCCAGGTCCTGCGGCACGCGGCCAATACCGGCCAGGCTGTAGATGTGCTCGGGGCCGAGCTGGCGGGCGATGGCCAGCGCTTCGGTGACACCGCCGAGCAGGAGGATGCGGGGCGTCATTGCACACCGGCCTTGCCGACGATGCCGCCCTGGCGGTCGATGGCAAATACTTCGACGTGCACCTGTGTCGGCACCACGCTGCGGGCAAAAGCCAGGGCATGGGCGCACACCGCATCGCCCAAGGCGATACCGGCGGCGTGTGCCAAGGCCAAGGCCTGCTGGCTGGTGTTGGCGGCAATGATCGCTGCTTGCAGCTCGGCGTCGGCGCCGATGTCCGCTGCCCAGCTGGCCAGTTGCGGCAGGTCGATGCTCGAATGTCGGCTGTGCAGGTCCATGTGGCCGGCCGCCAGCTTGCTGATCTTGCCGAAACCACCGCACAAGGTCAGGCGTGGCACTGGCACTTTGCGCACGTGCTTGAGGACGGCACCGACGAAATCGCCCATCTCGATCAGGGCGATTTCGGGCAAGTTGTAGACCCGGCGCATGGTGTCTTCACTGGCGTTGCCGGTGCAGGCTGCGATATGGGTGTAGCCATTGGTGTGGGCGACATCGATGCCCTGGTGGATCGAGGCGATATAGGCCGAGCAAGAGAAGGGCCGCACGATGCCGCTGGTGCCGAGGATCGACAACCCACCAAGGATGCCCAGGCGCGGGTTCATGGTCTTCAGCGCCAGCGCCTCACCCCCCTGCACATTCACCGTGACCTCGAAACCGCCCGGATAGCTGCAGGCGTCGGCCAACTGCTGCAAATGCTCGCTGATCATCCGCCGAGGGACTGGGTTGATGGCGGGCTCACCCACTGCCAGCACCAGGCCGGGGCGGGTGACGGTACCGACGCCAAGGCCTGCGACGAAGCGTATGCCAGGTTGTTCCTGCAAGCGGATCTGGCTGTAGAGCAGGGCGCCGTGGGTGACGTCCGGGTCGTCGCCGGCATCCTTGAGGGTGCCCGCTTCGGCGCGCTCGCCGACCAGGCGGCAGAACTCCAGGCGCATCTGCACCACCTTGCCCTTGGGCAGGGTGATGTCCACGGCGTCGTCGCACTGGCCGGTCAGCAGCAGCTTTGCAGCCGCGAGGCTGGTGGCGGTGGCGCAGCTGCCGGTGGTCAGGCCGCTGCGCAGGGGCGCGGGTTGCTCGTGGGTTTCTTCACGCATCGAGGGGTTTCACCACGTCGAGCAAGGTGATCGGCAACGCCTGGCGCCAGGTATCGAAGGCGCCCAAGGGCTGGGCCTGGGCGATATGGATGCGGGTAAGCTCGCCGCCATGCTGTTCACGAAAATGCGCCAAGGCCAGTTCGCTTTGCAGGGTGACCGCATTGGCCACCAGCCGCCCGCCGGGGCGCAAGCGTTCCCAGCACAGGGGCAGCACGCCTTCGCGGGTGACGCCGCCACCAATGAAAATGGCATCCGGGCGTTCGAGCTCGGCGAGGGCTTCGGGGGCTTTGCCACGAACCAGTTGCAGGCCGGGGACACCCAGGGCATCGCGGTTGTATTCGATGAAGCCCTGGCGGCCTTCGTCGGCTTCGATGGCCAGGGTGCGGCAGGCCGGGTGGGCGCGCATCCATTCGATACCGATCGAGCCACAACCGGCGCCCACGTCCCAGAGCAGTTCGCCGGGCTGCGGCGCCAGGCGCGCCAGGGTAATGGCGCGCACGTCGCGCTTGGTCAGTTGGCCGTCATGGCGGAAGGCGCTGTCCGCCAGCCCGGGCACACGCGACAGGCGCACGGCATTCGGGCTGGCCAGGCATTCGATGGCCACCAGGTTGAGGTCGGCGACTTCAGCGGCGGGCCAGTCATCGGCGCTGGCGCAAAGGTGCCGCTCGGCCGCGCCACCGAGGTGTTCCAGTACGTGCAGGCGGCTGGGCCCGAAGCCGCGCTCGCGCAGCAGTGCAGCGATGGCCGCAGGGCTATCGCCATCGTTGCTCAGCACCAGCAGGCGCTGGCCGCTGTACAGGTGCGCATTGAGCGCCGCCAGCGGGCGTGCGACCACCGACACCACGTGCACGTCCTGCAGCGGCCAGCCCAGGCGCGCGGCGGCCAGGGCGCAGGAGGAGGGCATCGACAGCACCTGCATTTCTGCGGCCGGTACCTGCCGCGCCAGGCTGGCGCCTACGCCGTAGAACATCGGGTCACCGCTGGCCAGCACGCAGACCGGCTCACCGCGCAGGGCCAGCACCGGGGCGAGAGAGAACGGCGTTGGCCAGTCCTGCCGCTGTGCGCCGATGCAGCGCGGCAACAGGGCCAGTTGCCGCGGGCTGCCGATGATCCGCGAGGCGCCCAGCAGGGCGCGCCGGGCCTGCTTGCCCAGGCCGCTGAAGCCGTCTTCGCCGATGCCTACTACTGTCAGCCAGGGGGTCATTGCTACCTCTTTGGGATCTGGGGCTGCTGTGCAGCCCATCGCGACACAAGGCCGCTCCTACAGGGGGCGGTGTTTCCTGCAGAAGCGGCCTTGTGTCGCGATGGGGCGCACAGCGCCCCCAAAATTTCTGCTCAATCGCTGTTGATGCTCGACCACCGGCTTTTCATGCCGCCGGACAAAGCAGGCATAATACCGCGCCTTCTACACTCAAGCGCATTTTCAGCGATTGCCGGACGCCCCTTTGACGCCAGCCAACACGCCCGTAGCCTCACTCCGTCCCTCGGCCTGCCCGGGGTTGTGGCGCATCGTCAACGCCCGTGACGGTGGCATATGCCGTATCAAGCTGCCCGGCGGCTTGCTGCTGGCCGACCAGGCCGAGGCGGTGGCGGCGGCAGCCGAGCGCTTCGCCGGCGGAGTGATCGAGGCCACCAACCGTGGCAACCTGCAGATCCGTGGCATTGGCAGCGATCATGCGGGGCTGGTCGAATGCCTGTTGGC
The DNA here is from genome assembly GCF_001320205.1 of Pseudomonas sp. NBRC 111123. NCBI lineage: Bacteria > Pseudomonadati > Pseudomonadota > Gammaproteobacteria > Pseudomonadales > Pseudomonadaceae > Pseudomonas > Pseudomonas sp. NBRC 111123. The sequence continues at coordinate 66,113 of NZ_BCAZ01000029.1, read as the reverse complement.
TGCAGGGCTCGGGCCACGTGATGCGGCCAGCGACGATGTGCGCAACCTGATGCTCAGCCCGCTGGCCGGGCATGACCCGGCCATGCTGCTTGATGTCCGTCCGTTGGCCGGGCAAATCCTCGACCTGCTGCAAGGCACGCCGCGCTTCCATCAGCTGTCGGCCAAGTTCGCCGTGCAACTGGACGGTGGTGAAGGCGTGGCAATGCTCGAACACCCCCACGACCTGTGGCTCTCGGCACTGCGCCTGGAGCAGCGTGACTGGCTGGCATTCGGCCTGGCCAGCTGCCCGGCCGACGGCCAGGTAATGGGCGCAGTGCCGCTGGAGCAAGGGTTGGGGCTGGTGCGTGCGGTGCTCGATCGCTTCCTCGATCTGGCCAGCCCTGAACAGTCGCGCATGCGCCAGTTGCTGCAAGATTGCCCGGCGGATGCGTTCATCAACGGCCTCGGCTTGCAGATCCGCCGCGATGCGGCCGTGCTCGAGTGGCAACGCAAAGTCAGCCAAAGCCCATGGCTGGGTGCCGTGACGCAACAGCAGGGCATGGCGTTGGGCGTAGCGCCGCCGCTGGGCCGGCTGTCGCCCGCCATGTTGCGCGGGGCTGCCCGGGTGGCCCGGCAGTGGGGTGACGGCAGCCTGCGCCTGAGCCCGTGGCAAAGCCTGATGCTGACCAACATCGCCGCTGCCGGCCTCGACCAGGCCCGTGTCGAGCTATCGGCGCTGGGCCTGCTTTGCCAGCCTGCCGAGCCCTTGGCGCGCATGGTCGCCTGCACTGGCAGCAGTGGCTGCGCCAAGGGCCAGGCCGAGACCAAGGCCGATGCCGTCGAGCTGGCGGCGCTGCTGGGCAGTGGCGCGCCAGTAAGCGTGCACCTGTCCGGCTGCCCGCGTTCCTGCGCCGTGGCCCATGTCGCCGCGGCCACTTTGCTGGCCCGTTCACCGGGCCGCTATGACCTCTATTTGCGTGACGCGCACCTGCCGGGCCTGGGAGCCCTGCGCGGCACCGACCTTACCTTGAATGAAGCAGGCGCCATGCTCGCCCTGCCGACGGAGCACCTTGATGATTGACTACATCCGCGATGGTCAGGAGATCTATCGCAATTCCTTCCGGATCATCCGCGAGGAAGCCCGGCTCGAGCGGATTCCCGCAGACCTGGAAAAGCTCGCCGTGCGCGTGATTCATGCCTGCGGCATGGTCGATGCCATCGACGGCCTGCAGTTTTCCGCAGGTGCTGGCCGTGCCGGTCGTGAAGCCTTGGCCCATGGCGCGCCGATCCTCTGCGATGCACACATGGTTGCCGAAGGCATCACCCGTGCGCGCCTGCCCGCCAATAACCAGGTGATCTGCACCCTGCGCGACCCAAGCGTGCCAGGCCTGGCCAAGGACGCCGGCAACACCCGTTCTGCCGTGGCCCTGGAGCTGTGGCGCCCGTACCTGGAAGGCAGCGTGGTGGTGATCGGCAATGCCCCGACCGCGCTGTTCTACCTGCTGGAGATGCTCGATGCCGGTGCACCTAAACCTGCGCTGATTCTCGGTTTCCCGGTCGGCTTTGTGGGTGCCGCCGAGTCCAAGGCGATGCTTGCCGCCGACAGCCGCGGCGTGCCGTTCGTGATCATGCAGGGCCGCCTGGGCGGTAGCGCGATGGCCGCTGCCGCGGTCAATGCCCTGGCCACGGAGGTGGAATGATGGCGCCGCGCGGACGTCTTCTAGGCCTGGGCGTAGGCCCCGGCGACCCTGAACTGATCACCGTCAAGGCGTTGCGCCTGCTGCGCGAGTCGCCCGTGGTGGCGTATTTCGTGGCCAAGGGCAAGCGCGGCAACGCCTTCGGTATCATCGAGGCCCACCTGCAAGCCGAGCAGACCCTGCTGCCGCTGGTGTACCCGGTGACCACCGAGGTGCTGCCTGCGCCACTGTCCTACGAGCAGGTGATCAGCGATTTCTACGATGAGGCTGCTGTGCAGGTGGCCGAGCATCTGGATGCCGGTCGCGATGTGGCCGTCATCTGCGAAGGTGATCCGTTCTTCTACGGCTCCTACATGTACTTGCACGACCGCCTGGCCCAGAAGCATGAGGCCGAAGTGGTCCCGGGCGTCTGCTCGATGCTCGGCGGCGCCTCGGTATTGGGCGCGCCGCTGGTGTATCGCAACCAGAGCCTGTCGGTGCTGTCGGGCGTGCTGCCTGCCGAAGCGCTCAAGCGCCGCCTGGCAGATGCCGATGCGGCTGTGATCATGAAGCTGGGCCGCAACCTCCCCAAGGTACGCCAGGTGCTGGGCGAACTGGGCCTGGACGGGCGCGCGCTGTATGTCGAGCGGGCGACCATGGCCAACCAGAAGATCGTGCCGCTGGATCAGGTAGACCCGCAGTCGTCGCCATACTTCTCGCTGATCATCGTGCCGGGGGAAAAATGGCAGGGCTGAACAGTCAACAGGCGCCGGCCATCGTCATGCTTGGGGCCGGCAGCCTGGTCACGGCGCAGCGTATCCAGCAGCGTTATCCACAGGCGATGATTCATGGCCTGCGTGGCCGGGTCGAGGGCGCCGATCAGTATTACGACGGATTCGGCGATACCCTGCGCGCGCTGTACCAGCAGGCCACGCCGATCATCGCGCTGTGCGCAGCCGGTATCGTCATCCGCAGCCTGGCCAGCCTGCTCGATGAGAAAGGTGCAGAGCCGCCCGTACTGGCCGTGGCCGAGGACGGTAGCGCGGTGGTGCCGCTGTTGGGTGGCCTGAGCGGGGTCAACGTCATGGCGCGTGAACTCGGCGAGGCGCTGGGTGTGGCAGCAGCGATCACCACCAGTGGTGAACTGCGCTTCGGCACCTGCCTGCTCAACCCGCCAGAAGGCTATGCCCTGGCGGACCTGGAGCAGGGCAAGCGTTTTGTCTCTGATCTGCTGGCCGGTGAAAGCGTGCGTATCGAGGGTGATGCGCCCTGGCTTGCGCAGGTGCAACTGCCGGCCAGTGACGCGGCCCGGCGTACCATCCATGTCGGCTGTGACGCACGCGAGGCCAGCCGTGATGAGTTGCTGATCCACCCGCGGTCCGTGGTGGTGGCTCTGGCTGCAGGCGGCCCCGGGCTGGCCGAGCAGGTGCGTGGCGCCTTGCGTGAGGCCGGTATCGCCGAGCCCTCGCTGGCTTGCCTGCTGGTCGCCGATCAGGCGATGGCCGAGCCTTCCTTGCACGAGGCCGCAGCGGAACTGGGCGTTGTGCTGCGCTTTGCGGCAATGAACGGCACGCTGGCCAGCATGGTGGCCGAGGCTTTGCCCGAAGCCCGCCTGGTCGAGCGGCCGGGCCTGGTCATCGCATCGGCCGCACTGCCGGTCGACACGGCTCGCCTGGGTCGCAAGCGTGGCCGCCTGGCGGTGATCGGCCTGGGGCCTGGTGCTGCCGAGCTGATGGTGCCGGCGGTAAAGGCCGAGCTGGCGCGTGCCGAGGACATTCTCGGCTACGAGACCTACGTGCGCATGGCGGGGCCGTTCCGTGATGATCAGGTGCAGCACTGCACCGACAACCGTGAAGAGATGCAGCGTGCCCGGCATGCCTTCGAACTGGCGGCCCAAGGCCGTTCGGTGGTTGTGGTGTCTTCGGGCGACCCGGGTGTGTTCGCCATGGCGGCGGCGGTGCTCGAAGCCCTGCATGAGGCGAGCGACCCCGCGTGGCACCGCGTCGACCTTGAAATCCTGCCGGGCGTCTCGGCTTCGCTGGCGACCGCCGCCCAGGCCGGTGCGCCGCTGGGGCATGACTTCTGCGTGATGTCGCTGTCGGACAACCTCAAGCCTTGGTCGATCATCGAAAAGCGCCTGGACCTGGCGGCCCAGGCGGATCTGGTGCTGGCCTTCTACAACCCGATCTCCAGATCCAGGCCGCATCAGCTCGGTGTGGCGCTGGAGGTGGTGCGCAGGCACCGCAAGGGGAGCACGCCGGTAGTACTTGGTCGCGACATTGGTCGGCCCGGGCAGACGCTCAAGGTCGTCACCTTGGCAGAGCTGCAGCCAGACATGGTCGACATGCGCACCATGGTGCTGGTCGGCTCGTCGCTGACCTGTACCTTCGCGCGCGCCGATGGTGGGCTCTGGGCGTACACGCCGCGCTGGTACGGTGCCAAGCCCTGATAGGCCGGAAGTGTTACACGGCAGGCAGCGCCCGTCGTGACAGGTAGGTTTGCAGCTGGAGTTCGAAAGACTCCGACTGCACACCATCCTGGAGATACAGCAATGACCGAGAACGCAGAAAAGCAAACCCTTCAACTACTGGCCGACCAGAACCTGTTCGTTTTCACGGACGAGGTTCCCGAAGCAGTACGGGAGGCGGGCAGGAGTTGCCATGCACTGGCCAACCAGGCTGCGAACAAAAAGCAACACCCGACCCGGCAGACCGAAGCCTGGTTCGATGAGTACCTGAGGATCATGGGGGCAACCGGTTGGACCACCCTCAAGTATGAAGTGAACAAGGTCACTGAAACCGGGGCATACGTGGAAATGAGCAACCTGCTGGGGCAGGGGCTGCAGGCGGCGTATGGTGCGTCTACCGGTGATATCAAGCAAAGCATCAAGGACCTTGGCGGGGCGATTGTGGAGGCGTTGAAAGATGCCGAGACCATCAAGTTGCTGGATATCCGAAGCCGCGAAGATGATCGGGTAAGTATCAGCGTATGCAAATGCTCCCAATCAGCTGGCGGGGAAGTGGTCATGCTGGTTTGTGCATTACAGAGCGATGAACTGCCCAACCGCAAAGGTGAAACGCTACTGGGCAGGTGGGAGCACAAGGGCACTGTGACTTACGCCTGTGCCGCAGCGTTGAGCTTCAGCAAGCGACAGTATGAAGGTGCACGTGATTTGATCGACCAGAAGCTCAATAGCGCTGCACGCCAGATTCTGGCTGAAATCGACCTTTGACCCTCAACGCAGGGGGGTGTCGCCCTGGCTGACACCGTCCAACCCGACTTGCGCTTCAAGGACGTCTGCCCATGACTGATTCGAGCTCAGCAATGGCCTGTGGCAAGGCTGTCGAAACCAGCCTCCTGCCGTTCGCCGCAAATGTCGATAGCGAGGCCCGTGAAGACATTCTGCTGGTGATCCGCTTCGCACATGCCGTGGCCACTCAGGAAAAGACTGAGGGCCTGAACCCCGACTGGTTCAACAATTACCGACGCAAGCTGCAATTCCTTGGCTGGGATGCCACGCCACCACCGCTGTTCCAACAGCCAGTTGCTTTGCGTCAGCAGGTCATCGAGATGACATTGCAGCAGATCGGGCAGGTGGGCTCGCCCGAGCACCTGCAAGAAGCCGAACGCTTTGTGCTGGGCCTGCAAAAGGACCGTGAACTGATGGGGCGGGTTGAAACCCGAATGAGGGAAAACAACACGATACAGTTTCAGCTGATGCCTTGTGTGCGCCGCTCGGGGGACTACTACGAAATGGTGTTGTACCAGATGCAGTTGCTTGCACTGGAATCCACCCAGCACTTCCTCTTCGTCAAAGGTGATTTGGGCATGACGCTGACAGGGCAGAGTGCCGAATTGATCCGTTTCAACTTGCGGCTGTTCCGTGAGCAATTCAAGCAAAAAATACTAGCGGGCGTTAGTTCGGCAGCGCATCAGCAGATTCTCGATATCCAGCTCTAGGGCACCAGGTAGCCCTTGATCCCGGTGAAGATGATCTGCGCCGCCAGGGCGCAGACGAACAGCCCCATCAGACGGCTGACGATTTGCAGGCCCTGGTCACCGAGCAGTTTTTCGATGCTGTGCGAGAGGTACAGCACCAGGCCTACGGTAAAGCTGGCCAGCGCGATGCTGACGATGGCCAGCAGCTTGTCGTCCCAGTGTGGCTGGCCCACGCCCATGACCAGCAGTGCACCAATGGTGCCGGGGCCCACGGTGAGCGGAATGGTCAGCGGCACGATGGTCACGTCCTGCTGCACGTTATCGGCCTGCACGGCCGGTTTGCCCTGGGCCATGCCCAACGCCGAGATGAACAGCACGCTGCCGGCACCGATACGGAAGGCGTCGGCGGTGATGCCGAAGATGCCGAAGATCACCCGCCCGAACAGATAGAGCAGCACGCTGGCCACCAGGGCGGCAAAGGCGACCTTCCAGGCTAGTTGTTTGCGCTCCTTGCTGGAGTGACCGCGCGTCAGGCTGATGAAGCATGACAGCACGAAGAATGGGCTGTAGAGCACCAGCATCTTCAGGTAGACACTGAACAACTCATGGAGCATGGGATGATCCTTGAGGGATAAGGGTTGTGTGTAGGAGCGGCCTTGTGTCGCGAAAGGGCCGCAGAGCGGCCCCGGCAATTTCGGCAGCGAAGCTGAAAACCTGGGGCCGCTACGCGCCCCTTTCGCGACACAAGGCCGCTCCTACACTGAGCGACCGGTTTGATCACTAGGTGTGCGCAGGGTCTGCCTTGGCTTCGCGTTGGTTGGCCCAGTACTGGATCAACTCGCGCAACTGCGACAGCTCCACCGGCTTGGCCATGTGCCCGTCCATGCCGGCCAGCCGCGCGCGTTCCTTGTGCTCTGCCAGTATATGCGCGGTGAGCGCCACTACCGGGGTGCGTTGGCGCTGGTTGCTGGTTTCCCAGGCACGCAGCTGCTGGGTCGCGGAGAAACCGTCCAGCACCGGCATTTCGCAGTCCATCAGCACCAGGTCGTAACGCTGCGCCTTCATCGCCTGCAAGGCCTCCTCGCCGTTGCTGGCGGTATCGGGCTCCAGGTTGAGCTTGCCAAGCATGCCGCGGATGACCTTGGTCGAGATGCTGTTGTCTTCGGCCACCAGTACGCGGAAGTCGTTCGGCAACTCAAGCACACCAGGTGCGCCGGGCAGCGGCGCCGGGACGGCCTGCTCGCGGCCGCGTTGGGCCAGTTCTTCGGCCAGGGTGGTCTTCAGCGTATAGCCGGCAACCGGCTTGGCGAGAATGCGCTTTACCCCGGCATTGCGCGCGATGACCTTGCTGGGCGCGTTACTGATACCGGTGAGCATCACCACCAGGATGTCGTGGTTCAGGCTCGGGTCTTCCTTGATCTTGGCCGCCAACTGCATGCCGGTCATGCCGGGCATGTTCTGGTCGAGCAACACGGCGTCGAAGTAGTCGCGCAGGTGCGCCTTGGTGCGCAGCAGGGCCAATGCTTCCTTGCCGGACGGCACCGCACTGACATTCATGCCCCAGGCGCTGCACTGCTGCACCAGCACCTTGCGACAGGTGTCGTTGTCGTCCACCACCAGCACCCGGGCGTCGCGCAGTGGGCCGTCGAGGTCTGCCGGCGGCTGCTCAAGGCGTGACGGGTCGAGCGGCAAGGTCAGCCACAGGGTATTGCCCATGCTGGTACTGCTCTTGATGCCGAACTCACCTTGCATCAGGCCGATCAGCTGCTTGGCGATGACCAGCCCAAGGTGGCCGCCGAGCTTGTTGCTGGAGAGGAAGTGGTGGCTATGCAGTTCGGCCTGCAGCAGGGCTTCGCGCTCGGCTGCTGGCAGCGGCTCGCCACTGTCCTGCACGGCAATGCGCAGGCGGGGGATTTCCCCACGCTGGTCCAGTGCCACCACCAGCAGGATCTCGCCCTGCGAGGTGTTCTTGAGGGCATTTTCCAGCAGGCTCGACAGCGCCTGGCGCAGGCGTGTCGGGTCGCCACTGATGACCCGCGGCACTTGCGGCTGGGTGAAGCTGATCAGCTCGATGTTCTGCTGCTCGGCCTTGGCGCGGAAAATGTTCAGGCAGTCTTCGATCAGGGCGTTGAGGTCGAATTGCACGTCATCCAGTTCGATCTGCCGGGATTCGAGCTTGGAGATGTCGAGAATCTCGTTGATCAGTGTCAGCAGCTCGTTGCCGGCACTGTGGATGGTCTGTACATAGTCGCGTTGCTTGACCGACAGCGGAGTGCCGAGCAGCAGCTCGGTCATGCCCAGCACGCCGTTCATGGGGGTGCGGATTTCGTGGCTGATCTTTGCCAGGAACTCCGCCTTGGCGTTGATCTCGGCGTCGCTGGCAGCCAGGGCACGGCTGGCGCTGAAGCGTTCTTCGCTCATGCGCCGCAGGCGCTCACTGACGGCCAGGTTGAGCAGCAGGCCACTGGCCACGGTCATGCCCAGAAGGATGCACAGCAGCCAGGGCGTCGAGGCACGAGTCAGGCCGAGCAGGGCGGGCAGCAGCACCAGGCCGCCAAGGTTGAACACCAGCATGGCGATGGTGAACAGCCGTGCAGGCGCATAGCCCTTGTACCAGTGGTAGCTGCTGGCCAGCAGCATGGTCACGCTGCCGATGGCCAGCAGGGCATAGGTCATCAGGTTGAGTGGCAGGGTGTCGACGAACAGCAGGATCAGCCCGCTGACCGCCGCGACCAGCATCTCGCCCTGCAGCAGGCGGTTGAGCCGCGGTGAGTTGCAGGGTGAGAAGAAATGCTGGGTGAAATACAGCCCCGACAGCCCTGCCAGCACCAGGGTCAGGTAGGCGGCCGGGGTTTGTGCGCTGTGCCACAGGTGCCACCAAGGGCCGCTGAGGTTGAGCAGGATCAGGCCGCTGAGCATCATCAGGCCGTGATACAGGGCCAGATACAAGGTGGTGCTGGAGCGGGTGTAGAGGAAGCGGATCAGGTTGTGCAGGATGAGCATCACCAAGCCGCCGAACAGCATGCCGAACAGCAATGGCTGGCTATGGTCGGACGCGGCTACCGCTGCGGACTCCAGGCTGATGGCCGGGCGCAGTTGGTGCTCCGAGACCAGGCGCAGGTAGATGTCCAGTGGATGCTGGCTGTTGGGCAAGGGTAAAACGTGGTCGCTGCCGCGCAGGGTCGGGCTGGCGTTGCCGGCCTGGCGCCCATGGTGCAGTTGGCGCAGCAGCCTGTCGCCATCCAGGGCATAGAGGTCGAGGCGGGACAGGTCGGGGGCGAAGATGCGCAGCAGTTGCTCCTGATCGCCCGGTTCCAGGCGGTAGTGCAACCACAGGGCCTGTTCGGCCGGTGCGGCATCGAGCTCGGCAAGGGTGGTTGGGCTGAACTGGCTGCGGTAGCGGTCGGAGCGCACGTCGCTCAACTGCAGGTTGGCCTGTTCATCGAGCAGAACGGACCAGCCTCCGCCTTGTTCGGCCGAAGCCGGGAACAGGCAGAGCAAAGTCAGCAAGCTGACGATCAGAGCTGTGGCAATCCGAAGCCGACGCACTACGAGATCCCTTCCTAGCCGATATGCCAGATACTAACTATGCGCGGCGCGCCAAGCCGAAGGCAAGGCCCCGGAGGGCCCTGTCGACGAGCCGGATACCGCAGGCGCAAAGTGCCTTGGCGTGCTGCGGCAACCCGGTACAACTTACTGCTGGTGTTCACCGCGCTCGCGGGCAATGGCCCGGTAGCCGATGTCGGTGCGGTAGAAGCTGCCGTTCCAGCTCACTTCCTTGGCCAGGCGGTAAGCCTGTTGCTGGGCATCGGCAACGCTCGCACCCATGGCGGTGGCACAGAGCACGCGGCCGCCGTTGGTGACGACCTGGCCGTCTTTGAGCGAAGTGCCGGCATGGAACACCTTGCCTTCGATCTTGGCCGCAGCATCCAGGCCGTTGATCACGTCACCCTTGGCGTAGTCGCCCGGGTAACCGCCTGCAGCCAGCACCACGCCCAGGCTCGGGCGAGGGTCCCACTGCGCTTCGACCTTGTCCAGGGCCTTGGCGAAGGCGGCTTCGACCAGCAGCACCAGGCTCGACTCCAGGCGCAGCATGACCGGCTGGGTTTCAGGGTCGCCGAAACGGCAGTTGAACTCGATGACCTTGGGGTTGCCCGCCTTGTCGATCATCAGGCCGGCATACAGGAAGCCGGTATAGACGTTGCCTTCTTCGGCCATGCCACGCACGGTCGGCCAGATCACCTGGTCCATCACGCGCTGGTGAACGTCCGGGGTGACCACTGGGGCTGGCGAGTAGGCGCCCATGCCGCCGGTGTTCGGGCCGGTATCCTGGTCGCCGACGCGCTTGTGGTCCTGGCTGGTGGCCATTGGCAGCACGTTGTGGCCGTCGACCATGACGATGAAGCTGGCTTCTTCGCCGTCGAGGAATTCTTCGATGACCACGCGCGAACCGGCTTCGCCAAAGGCGTTGCCGGCCAGCATGTCACGTACGGCGGCTTCGGCTTCTTCCAGGGTCATGGCGACGATCACGCCCTTGCCCGCAGCCAGGCCGTCGGCCTTGATCACGATCGGTGCGCCTTTTTCCTGCAGGTAGGCCAGGGCCGGCTCGATCTCGGTGAAATTCTGGTAGTCGGCAGTGGGGATCTTGTGACGCGCCAGGAAGTCCTTGGTGAAGGCCTTGGAGCCTTCCAGCTGGGCTGCGCCCTTGGTCGGGCCGAAGCAGTCCAGGCCGCGGCTGCGGAACAGGTCGACCACGCCGATCACCAGGGGGGCTTCAGGGCCGACGATGGTCAGGTCGACGTTCTTTTCGGCGAAGTCAGCCAGTTGCTCCAGAGCGCAGACGTCGATGGCGACGTTCTCGCACTTGGCTTCGATGGCGGTGCCGGCGTTGCCCGGGGCAACGAAGACTTTCTCGACGCGTGGGTCCTGGGCGACTTTCCAGGCCAGGGCGTGCTCGCGGCCGCCGCTGCCGATGATCAAAACTTTCATGTCAAAACCTCTGTTTGGCGGTGAACCTCGCCCCCGTGTAGGCGCGGCCTCGTGTCGCGAAAGGGCCGCAGAGCGGCCCCGGGATTTCTGCTGTGTTGCAAAAACCGGGGGGCTGCTGCGCAGCCCTTTCGCGACACCAGGCCGCTCCTACCGGGGGCCGAGGTTCGCCCGACCGGCTTAATTAGTGGCGGAAGTGGCGCATGCCGGTGAAGACCATGGCGATACCGGCTTCATCAGCAGCAGCAATCACCTCGGCATCACGCATCGAGCCACCCGGCTGGATCACGGCGCTGATACCCACTTTAGCCGCATTGTCGATACCGTCACGGAACGGGAAGAACGCGTCCGAAGCCATGACCGCACCTTGCACTTGCAAGCCGGCATGCTCGGCCTTGATCGCAGCGATGCGAGCGGAGTTGACGCGGCTCATCTGGCCGGCGCCGACGCCGATGGTCTGGCGCTGCTTGGCGTAGACGATGGCGTTGGACTTGACGAACTTGGCCACTTTCCAGGCAAACACCAGGTCGTGAATCTCTTGCTCGGTCGGGGCACGCTTGGTGACGATCTTCAGGTCATCGGCGGTGATCATGCCGATATCGCGGCTCTGCACCAGCAGGCCACCGTTGACGCGCTTGAAGTCCCAACCGGCAGCGCGCTCGGCTGGCCACTCGCCGCACTCCAGCAGACGCACGTTCTGCTTGGCCGCCACCACGTCGCGGGCAGCCTGGGAGATTTTCGGCGCGATGATCACTTCGACGAACTGACGGTCGACGATGGCCTGGGCGGTTTCGCCGTCCAGTTCGCGGTTGAAGGCGATGATGCCACCGAACGCGGACTCGGTGTCGGTGGCGTAGGCCAGGTCGTAGGCCTTGCGGATGCCGCCTTCGTCTTCAGGCACAACGGCGACGCCGCACGGGTTGGCGTGCTTGACGATGACGCAGGCCGGCTTGACGAAGCTCTTCACGCACTCCAGCGCGGCGTCGGTGTCGGCCACGTTGTTGAACGACAGTTCCTTGCCTTGCAGCTGGACAGCGGTGGAAATGCTGGCTTCGCCTTTCTTCGCTTCAACGTAGAACGCCGCGCTCTGGTGCGGGTTCTCGCCGTAGCGCATTTCCTGGGCCTTGACGAACTGGCTGTTGAAGGTGCGTGGGAATTCGCTGCGTGCGGAGGTCGAAAGGGTCTCTTTGGCCTGGTCGATGGTGCCCATGTAGTTGGCGATCATGCCGTCGTAGGCGGCAGTGTGCTCGAACGCCTTGAGCATCAGGTCGAAGCGCTGGGCGTAGGTCAGGCCACCGGCCTTCAGGCCTTCCAGCACGCCGGCGTAGTCGCTGGCGTTGACCACGATGGCGACATCCTTGTGGTTCTTGGCAGCCGAACGGACCATGGTCGGGCCGCCGATGTCGATATTCTCGATGGCGGTCGGCAGGTCACAGCCCGGCTTGGAAATGGTGGCTTCGAACGGGTACAGGTTGACTGCAACCAGGTCGATCGGCTTGATGCCGTGCTCGTTCATGATGGCGTCGTCGGTGCCGCGGCGGCCGAGGATGCCACCGTGGATCTTCGGGTGCAGGGTCTTGACCCGGCCATCCATCATTTCGGCGAAGCCAGTGTAGTCGGCCACTTCCACCGCGCTCACACCGTTGTCCTTGAGCAGCTTGTAGGTGCCGCCGGTGGACAGGATCTCGACACCGAGCTGTTGCAGCTCACGGGCGAATTCGAGGATACCGGTCTTGTCGGAGACGCTGATCAGGGCGCGGCGGACTGGCAGGCGGGTAGTCTGGTCGGTCATTTCGGGTTCCAATAACGCGGTGGAGTCAGCAAAAAAGGCGTCTCTTCGCAGAGGCCGCCTTTTCTGATTGGGATTCTGGCTTACAACAAGTCGTACTGCTTGAGCTTCTTGCGCAGGGTGCCACGGTTGAGCCCGAGCATCTCACTGGCCTTGGTCTGGTTGCCCTTCACGTAGTTCATCACGCTTTCGAGCAGGGGCGCCTCGACTTCGGAGAGCACCAGGTTGTACACGTCGGTGACGGTCGCGCCTTCCAGGTGTGCGAAGTAGTTGTGCAGCGCCTTCTCGACGCTGTCGCGAAGGGTCTGGCCCTCTTCGCTCGGCGTGTTGAGGTGCTGTTTGAGGTTGGCGTTGTCGCTCACGGGCGTTGTTCCACTCACTAATGTCTCAGTCATCATCGTCATGCGGCCACCCCTTGTCCGTCCTCTGTCTCAAGGCTCTGTCGACGTTCGCTGAAGTACTCGCGAACGTTGGCGCACTGCGCTTGTGTGTCTTCCAAAGCGTTGAACCGGGAGCGAAACTCCTTGCCGCCGGGTCGTGTTGCCAGGTACCAGCCCACGTGCTTGCGGGCGATACGTACGCCCATCACATCGCCATAGAAGGCATGCAGCGCGGCCAGGTGCTCCAGCAGGATGCGTTCCACTTCGTCCAACTGCGGGGCCGGCAAATGCTGGCCAGTCCCCAAAAAATGTTCGATCTCGCGAAAGATCCATGGCCGCCCCTGGGCAGCCCGGCCAATCAGCAAGCCGTCGACCCCGGTGGCATCCAGCACCGCCCGGGCCTTTTCTGGCGAAGTGATATCGCCATTGGCGAAAACCGGGATCGACACCGCCTGCTTGATGGCAGCGATGGTGTCGTATTCGGCTTCGCCGGTGTACAGGTCGGCGCGTGTACGGCCATGCACCGCCAGCGCCTGGATGCCGGCCTGTTCGGCGATCTTCGCCACGTTCAGGCCGTTCTTGTTCGCCCGGTCCCAGCCGGTGCGGATTTTCAGCGTCACCGGAACGTCCACCGCGCCGACCACGGCGTGGAGGATTTCGGCGACCAGAGCTTCATCTCTCAATAAAGCAGAGCCTGCAGCTTTGTTGCAGACTTTTTTTGCCGGGCAGCCCATGTTGATATCGATGATCTGGGCGCCTGCCTCGACGTTGGCCCGGGCTGCTGCTGCCATCATCTGCGCATCACCACCGGCGATCTGCACCGAGCGAGGCTCGGGATCACCTTCATGGATGCGGCGCAGGCTGGACTTGCGGCTGTTCCACAGGCTCATGTCGCTGCTGACCATCTCCGATACCACCATGCCTGCGCCCAGACGCTTGCAAAGTGTTCGGAAAGGCTGGTCCGTGACCCCGGCCATGGGCGCGAGGATCAGGTTGTTGCGTAGTGTGTATGGGCCGATGCGTACCGCCGACATAGGTGTTCCCTGTTGTGGGGCCGAATCATTGGAGTCCGAAAAAGGGTTGGCATGATACCCGCTCTCGGTGACCGGATAAAGAAGGATTTGGATAAATTCTGTACAGCTGCCGGCTTATGCCGTTGAGCTGCAAGTCGCACGCTTCAAGCTGCAAGAGGGGGCAGACCGGCTATCGGGTTCTTGCCGCCTGTTGCTTGCAGCTTGCAGTTCATTCGGGGGAGCGGAAACTCAGGCTGTAGTTCACGGCCTTCGGGCCTGGGTCGAGAATATCCAGAGCGATGTGGATCGGTGTCTGGCTGGGCATTTCACCGCGCCCGGCCAGTTCGCCCGACAGGTACTCGCTAGGTTTGAAGCGACGGCTGGCAATCAGCTGCCCATTGAGGTCGGCGAAACGCAGCTCCAGCAGCGGGAACGGCTGGGCAAACGGTGCGCGGTTGTAGATGATCGCATCGACGATCAGCGCACCCTTGAAATCCGGGTGGCTGCGCACGACCAGGTTGCTGCTCTTGATCCGGCCGATATCGACGCGGGTAGGCACTTCGCAGCCTAACATCGGGCACATTTGCAGGAAAATCGGCCGGTACTGGTCCTGGCGGGCCAGCTCGTCGAAGTGGAACCACACGTACTGGAAGGCCAGCAGGCCGGCGGCCAGCAGGGTCAGGAAACCCCACAGCAGGCGCTTGCCCCAGTTGGGCTGCGGTTTCTCCCAACCCAGTTGCAGCGGGTCGTCGACCACGTCGACCAGCGGCTCCTTGCGCGACGGGCGCTCGGGCTTGGCGGCAAAGCCGGGCTCCAGGCGTTCGCCGGGCATTGGCTCGAGCGGGTCGTCATCGCGGGCCGACAGATGGAGGTCGGTGTCGTCGTCATCACGGGCGCTCAGGCCTTTTTCGTGGATGACGTCGTCATCGGTCTCGTCGAACTGCTGCGCAGGTTCCGGCTCGGCAGCACGTTGCGCGGGCGGTTCGTCGTCGAGGTCGAGGTCCAGGCTGCCACCGAGGGTCGGCTCGGTACGATCACCAGGCTCGGGCTCCAGTGGCCGCTCGTCCAGCAGCACCGGCGCCGGCTCGTGGGCCACAAGCGGCTCATGACGGTCGTCGGTAGCGGTGCCGAACAGTTCGTCGCCAGCCTCATCGGCAGCCGGTTCGTCGCGGCGGGCCTGCAAGGCACCGGCCTTGGCGTCCGCGCGCGGTTCGCCAGGCTCGCCACGGCGTTCCAGGCGGGCGAGCTCCTGGTCCAGGTCGAGCTCATCAAGCGCCTGGGCGGTAATGGCCCAGTCTTGTTTCTCGACCGGCGTGGGCTCGCTGGCGACCGGTTCTGGCGCCGCGACCGGTTCGACCACCGCAGGCGGTGCTGCTGCGGGGACGACGCTGGCCCCGGCACGGTTCTGCTCCAGCAACTGCTTGGCTGCATTGAACACCTGCAGGCAGTGCCCGCAGCGCACGACGCCGCGAGCCACGCTCAACTGGTGATGGGTGACGCGAAAGCTGGTCTGGCAATGCGGGCACTGGGTGACGAAACTGTCGGTCATGCGGCAATCCGGGAGCTGTGCAGAGAAGTATTCTAGGCCCGCTTAGCGGCGCCGACCACTGATGCGCACCCAGCCGTCGCGCACGACGATCGGGTCCAGGTCGAAGTCGGCGGCGTAGGCGGCGGCCACTTCCTCACCCTGTTCGGCGAGGATGCCCGACAGCGCCAGCAGGCCGCCTGGGCGAACCAGGCCGGACAGCTGCGGCGCCAGCGAAACCAGCGGGCCCGCGAGGATATTGGCGACCAGCACGTCGGCCTGCATGGCGGGCATGTGCTCGGGCAGGTACAGCGCCAGCTTGTCGTCGGCGATGCCGTTGCGCTGGGCGTTGTCACGCGAGGCTTCGATGGCCTGTACGTCGATGTCGGTACCTACGGCCTCGCGAGCGCCCAGCAGCAGGGCGGCGATGGCGAGAATGCCCGAGCCGCATCCGAAGTCCAGCACCTGGGTGCCTTGCAACTGCTGGCCGTCGAGCCATTCCAGGCACAGCGCGGTGGTCGGGTGGGTGCCGGTGCCGAAGGCCAGGCCTGGGTCGAGCAGCAGGTTGACTGCGTTCTTTTCCGGGGCATCGTGCCAGCTCGGCACGATCCACAGGCGCTGGCCGAAGCGCATCGGCTGGAAACCGTCCATCCAGCTGCGTTCCCAGTCCTGGTCCTCGATTACCTCGGCCTGGTGCTCGGGCAGTTCGGCGCCGGTCAGCAGTTGCAGGTGGGCGAACACCGCTTCAGGCTCGGCGTCGGCTTCGAACAGTGCCAGCAAGTGTGTGTGCGACCACAGCGGGGTGGTGTTGAGGTCGGGTTCGAAGATCGGCTGGTCTTCGGCATCCATGAACGTGACCGATACGGCGCCTACTTCGAGCAGGGCGTCTTCGTAGGTTTCGGCTTGTTCCGGGCTGATGGCCAGGCGTACTTGCAGCCAAGGCATGGCGGGCACCTTTGGTAAATCTGACAGGGGCAGCCCGAGGCTGCGCGAAGGCTGGCAGTTTACGCGAGTGCGGGGGGTTTGTAGAGCAGGCCGGACAGGCAGTGGAGGATGATCAGCGCTTGCACAGGAACCCAAGCAGTATTTATCCCTTGTCGCGCGCTTGAGGGCACTAATTTGTAGCGCCTCTTCAATGACTCGGGTGTCTGGACATGAGCGAAAACGATGACTTGCAACAGCGACTGTTCCAATGGAGCGAGGCCTTCACTGCCAGCCTGCAGTCTCAGGCCACTTTTATGGACGTTCTGGACGAACACCTGGCGGTCGGGTTTCAAACGCTGATGGGGGCAGCCATTGCACCTGGCCAGCTTGGCGTTATGCGAGGGGCTGCTCTAAACCGAGAAGATGAAGCCTGGCGGGCTGAAATCGCAATCGACCAGCATGACGTGGCCGAGATCGTTATAGAGAGTGTGCGCAGCCGGTTGCTGCATGCCTATGAAGATTATCTGCTGCGGCACTGGCAGGGCAGGCCGAAGGACCTTGTCTACGTATCGTCCTATGACAAACGTATTGCGCAATTACTGAACGCACATGTGCAGCAGCTCGGTGAGTTTCTGGACGCAAACACGGAGATTGATGTTTTTCTCGACCTGCAGGCCAAGTGGTGGAAGCAGCAGCCCATGGAGGTGCTTCCTGCAAGCGAGCGCTGACGCTGCGAGGGTCGTGAGCCCGCCGTGAGGGCCAATAAAAACCCCGGCACTGGGCCGGGGTTTTCATGCATCACGCTAACGCGATCACTCCTGGTTGGCCAGTTTGTGCTCGAGGTAGTGGATGTTCACGCCGCCTTTGCAGAAACCTTCATCACGCACCAGGTCGCGGTGCAGCGGGATGTTGGTCTTGATGCCATCGACGACGATCTCGTCCAGGGCATTGCGCATGCGTGCCATGGCTTCGTCGCGGTCTTTGCCGTAGGTGATCAGCTTGCCGATCAGCGAGTCATAGTTCGGCGGAACCGAATAGCCGCTGTACAGGTGCGAATCGACGCGTACGCCGTTGCCGCCCGGGGCGTGGAAGTGCTTGACCTTGCCTGGGCTCGGAATGAACTTCTTCGGGTCTTCGGCGTTGATCCGGCACTCCAGCGAGTGGCCACGGATGACCACGTCTTCCTGGCGGAACGACAGCTTGTTGCCAGCGGCGATGCTCAGCATCTCCTTGACGATGTCGATACCGGTGACCATCTCCGACACCGGGTGCTCAACCTGCACACGGGTGTTCATCTCGATGAAGTAGAAACGGCCGTTCTCGTACAGGAACTCGAAGGTACCAGCACCGCGGTAGCCGATTTCGATACACGCATCAACGCAACGCTTGAAGACTTCCTGACGGGCCTTCTCGTCGATGCCTGGGGCTGGGGCTTCTTCCAGCACCTTCTGGTGACGACGCTGCAGCGAGCAGTCGCGGTCGCCCAGGTGAATGGCGTTGCCCTGGCCGTCGGACAGCACCTGAACTTCCACGTGACGTGGGTTGGTCAGGAACTTCTCCAGGTAGACCATCGGGTTGCCGAAGGCGGCACCGGCTTCGGTACGGGTGAGCTTGGCCGAGGCGATCAGGTCCTCTTCCTTGTGCACCACGCGCATGCCGCGGCCACCACCGCCACCGGCGGCCTTGATGATCACCGGGTAGCCGACGTCACGGGCGATCGCCAGGGCGACCTCTTCGTCTTCCGGCAGCGGGCCATCGGAGCCCGGTACGGTTGGAACGCCCGACTTGATCATCGCGTCCTTGGCCGAAACCTTGTCGCCCATCAGGCGGATGGTGTCGGCTTTCGGGCCAATGAAGGCGAAACCGGACTTTTCCACCTGCTCGGCGAAATCGGCGTTTTCCGCGAGGAAGCCGTAACCCGGGTGGATCGCGGTGGCGCCGGTGACTTCGGCGGCAGCGATGATCGCCGGGATGTGCAGGTAGGAATCCTTGGACGATGCAGGGCCGATGCAGACCGACTCGTCTGCCAGGCCCAGGTGCATCAGTTCACGGTCGGCGGTGGAGTGCACCGCGACGGTCTTGATGCCCAGCTCTTTGCAGGCACGCAGGATCCGCAGGGCAATTTCCCCACGGTTGGCGATCAGGACTTTTTCGAGCTTCCCAGACATCGTTGGCTCTCCGCGATTCAAACGATGGTGAACAGCGGCTGGTCGAACTCAACCGGCTGGCCGTCTTCCACCAGGATGGCGTCGATGACACCGCCGACATCGGCTTCGATGTGGTTCATCATCTTCATGGCTTCGACGATGCACAGGGTGTCGCCTTTCTTCACGGACTGACCGACTTCTGCGAAGTTCGGCGAGGTCGGCGAAGGCTTGCGGTAGAAAGTACCGACCATCGGCGAACGGATCACGGTGCCTTTCAGGGCTGGTGCAGCAGCAGCGGTTTCAGCGGCTGGAGCAGCGGCGGCAACTGGAGCTGCGGCAGGCGCGGCAGCCATTGGCGCAGGTGCGTAGAACTGCTGTGCAGCCGGGGTCTTGCTGTGGCGGCTGATACGGACCGACTCTTCGCCTTCCTTGATCTCCAGCTCGTCGATGCCAGACTCTTCCAGCAGCTCGATCAGTTTCTTGACTTTACGGATATCCATTAATCATCAACTCCCAAAGGTTCGGTCAGGGGGCGAAATTTAAAAACGTATCTGAACGTTTCTCTCTAACCCCGGCCCACTGAGGCCAGGGTTTTCGTTATCAGGGCTGTGCGTTGGCAGCCAGTTGTTCCAGTGCAGACTCCAGAGCCAGGCGATAACCGCTGGCGCCCAGGCCGCAGATCACTCCTACGGCAACATCAGAAAAGTAGGAGTGGTGACGGAACGGTTCGCGTTTGTGCACGTTGGACAGGTGCACTTCGATGAATGGGATGCTCACCGCGAGCAATGCGTCACGTAATGCGACGCTTGTGTGGGTGAAAGCAGCCGGATTGATCAGGATGAAGTCCACACCCTCGTTGCGTGCGGCGTGAATACGTTCGATCAGTTCGTACTCGGCATTGCTCTGCAGGTACTGCAGATGGTGGCCAGCGGCGCGGGCACGCTGCTCCAGGTCCTGGTTGATCTGGGCCAGGGTCACGGCGCCGTAGTGGCCCGGTTCGCGAGTCCCGAGCAGGTTCAGGTTGGGGCCGTGAAGCACCAGTAGGGTTGCCATCTGCGGTTTCCTTGGATTTGTAGGGCAATTCGACACAGCGCGGCGAGTGTGCCGCAAAGCGACGGCAAGTGTCCAGTTCCCGGCAATAGCCAGCACGTTGCCCGAGGTTCGCGCGAAGTATGTGACCAAATAATTAAATCTGGTCACTCATTTGGAGAAAATTCCCCGCACGCGGGAAGTTATAGACCGAGTTTGCTGCGCACGCGCGTCAGAATCTGTGCAAATTCCCCGGCGTTTATCTCGCCAATCACCCGATCGGTGGTCATTTCGCTGCCGTTCGCAGCAAAGAACAGCAGCGCTGGCGGCCCGAACAACTGATAGCGGTCGAGCAGGGTGCGCTGTTCGGCGCTGCTCTCGGTGATATCGAAGCGCAACAGCTTGAAGGCGCTTAACTGGCCCTGAACCTGCGGTGCATTGAGCACTTCGTGCTCGATCACCTTGCAGCTGATGCACCAGTCGGCGTACCAGTCCAGCAGTACCGGCTGGCCGGTGGCCTTGGCTTCGGCCAGGGCAGCGTCCAGCGCGGCTGGTGTGGTCACTGTTTGCCAGGCGCCTGATGTTGCCGCCGTCTGGCTGCTGGCGCTTGCCACTCCGGGGGCTGGCAATGGGCGCAGCGGATCGCCTTGGCCATTCAGGGCGCCATACCAGCAGGCCAGGGCATAAACCAGCAGTGCCAGGCCCAGCAGTTGCGCCAGCCGTTGGCGTGGTGTTTTGACCACGAACTCCAAGGCACCGAGGAACAGGGCCACGCCAGCCGCCAGGAAGCCGACCAGCAGCAAGGTTGCCGGCCCCGGCAGCACGCGGCTGAGCAGGCCGATGGCCAGGCCCAGCAGCAACACGCCAATCGCGTTTTTCACGGTGTTCAGCCAAGGGCCGCTCTTCGGCAACCAGGTTGCGCCCCCCGTGGCAATCAACAGCAAGGGTGCACCCATGCCAAGGCCCAGGGCGAACAGCTTGAGCGCGCCGCCCACGGCATCGCCGCTGGCGCTGATGTACAGCAAGGCACCGGCCAGCGGCGCTGACACGCAGGGCGAGACCAGCAGGCTGGAGAGCACGCCGAGCACCGCCGCACCGAGCAGCGAGCCGCCCCTGGTATGGTTGGCGACGTTGTTCAGGCGGTTGCTCAGGGCTTGTGGCAGCTTGAGTTCGAACAGGCCGAACATCGCCAGGGCGAACACCACGAAGAACAGCGCGAACGGCACCAGCACCCAGGCCGACTGCAGGCGTGCCTGCAGGTTCAGGCCTGCGCCGAACAGGCCCATCAGCGCGCCGAGCACGGCGAAGCTGGCGGCCATCGGCAGCACATAGGCCAGCGACAGGGCCAGGCCGCGCAGGCCGCCAACCTGGCCACGCAGGACCACGCCGGAGAGGATTGGCAGCATCGGCAGTACGCAGGGGGTGAAGGTCAGGCCGACCCCGGCGAGGAAGAACAGCAGCAGCGACTTCCAGTTCCAGCCCGGTTCACTGCCTGCTGGCAAGGCAGTGTCTGCGGCGGCACCTTCGCCATCGATACTCAGTCGCTCGGTTTCGGGCGGGTAGCAAAGCCCCTTGTCGGCGCAGCCCTGGTAGCCCACCAGCAGGGTGAAGGCGCGGGCGTCTTTGCGCGGGATCTCGATGTCGAGCACACCGTGGTACACCTCGACGTCACCGAAGAACTCATCGTGCTTGGCTTCACCCTTGGGAATATTCGGCGTGCCCAGGGCGATTTCTGCCGGTTCCGTACGGAAGTGGAAGCGGTGGCGGTACAGGTAGTAACCGTCTGTGGCAACGAAGCGCAGCTTGAGCGTTTGCGCGTCGGCCTGCACCAGGCTGAGCTTGAAGGCTTCGTGCACCGGCAGGAAGTCGGCGTTGTTGGACAGCGAAGCGGCGCCGAGGGTGGCGCTGGGGCGGTTGTCGAGCAGGCCCGAGGCGAAGGCAGGGCTGGCCAGCAGCAGGAACAGCAGGAAAAACAGGCGGCGCATGGCGGACTCGCGAGGTGGAACGTGGCCGCATGATAACGGAGTTGGCGGTGGTTGAAACGGTGGGAGGCTGGAGGGCGACACATGGCCGCTGGGTTTTGCATTGCCCGTGCCGGCCCTTTCGCGGCTAAAGCCGCTCCCACAGTGTCGTCACTGGATTCGAACTTTGTGTGGTCCCTGTGGGAGCGGCTTTAGCCGCGAAGAGGCCGGTATTGGTGGACTCAGACCCTGAAAGCCCGCACCGCCTTGCTCAGCTCCCCGCCAAGGCTCAGCAGTTGCTCACCCTGCTCACGCCCTTCACCAATGCGTTGCAGGTTGTCTTCGCCCAACTCGTGAATCCGCTCACTGTGATCCCGTATCTCGCTCACCGCACCACTCTGCTGCGCCGTGACATCGGCAATGCGCACCGCCGTATCGGCAATCGTGCGGATTGCGCTGACGATCTCATCCAGCGCGCCATCGGCGGCCTGGGCCTGGTCGGCAGTGGCTTCGGCATGTTCGAGCTGGGTACGCATCCCGGCCACCGACTCCCGCGCCGCCTGCTGCAGGCGGTCGATCAGGGCCTGGATCTCACCGGTTGCCCCGGTGGTGCGCTGTGCCAGTGAACGCACCTCATCGGCCACCACCGCAAAGCCACGGCCCATCTCACCTGCACGGGCAGCTTCGATGGCAGCATTCAGTGCCAGCAGGTTGGTCTGTTCGGCGATCGAGCGGATCACCGTCAGCACGCCGCCGATGGTGGCTGACTCCTCGGCCAACTGTTCGATCATTCGCGCATTGCCCTGCACCTCGTCGACCAGCGCACGCAGCCCCGACAGGCTCTGGCCGATCACCGTCTGGCCCTGTTCCACCGCACGCCCGGCATCGCGGCTGGCATCGGCAGCAGCGCTGGCGTCGCCGGCCACTTGCTGGATGGTTGCCTCCAGCTCGCCGAGTGCATCGCGAATCTGCCCGGTATCACCGGCCTGGCGCTCGGCGCCGTCATGCAGGGCGGCGCTCATCCCGGCCAGGGCGTGGCTGCTGCCGGCAACCTGCTCGGCGTTATGGCGGATGGTGCCGACCAGTTCCACCAGGTACTGGCGCAAGCGGTTGAGCGATTCCTGAATGTCGTGCAGCTCACGATTGGTCTTGCGCAGCGCTATGGGTGCGGCGAAGTCGCCTTCGGCCCAGCGCGACAGGGCTGGGGCCAGGCTGGTCAGTGTTCGGGCCAGGCGCCGCTGCAAGGTGTCGATGAGCAGAGCGATCAGCAGGATCAGGCCGATCATCAACCCCTGCATGATGCGTACTTCGCCGGCAATCTTCGCGTGCTGGCCGCGTACTTCCGGCTCCAGGCCGGCGATGGCCTGTTGCACGGCTTCCAGCCGCTGGTGGGTGCTGGCGGCCAGGGCCGTGCGCCGTTCAATTTGCTCGCGGGTGCGCTGCAGTTCGGCGGGGTAGCGGTTGAGCAGGCTTTGCAGCTCACGCTTGAGGCCGACTGCCACGTCTTCCTGTTGCTCGCTGGCCTCGGATTCCAGGCCCATCATGGCGGCGAAGTCGTCGGCGTTGGATTCGGCGGCACGGGTCACGCCCAGCAGCGGCAGGCCATCGATGACCTGGGCCTGGGTGCGGATCCGTTGCAGCTCGCGCTCGACTTCGTCGGCCAGTTCGGCGCGGCCGCTGCTGACCAGTTTGTCCCGGGCCAGCGACAGGCGCCCCAGGTGCACGCTGGCGTCGAGCAGTGGCAGCAGGTAGCGGCTGGCTTCGCTACTGCCGCTGTCGCGGGCATAGGCGGCCAGCTGTTCGAAGTTGGCGCCCAGCTCGCGTTCGGCCTGCAGCAGCAGGGCCTGTGGGTCGCCGGCCAGCTTGCCGGCGGCGAGCAGTTCGTTGGCGGTGAAGGCCTGCAGGGTGTCCAGGCTCGGGCGCAGTTTGCCGGCGAGCGCTGGTGGCCAGTCGCTCAGTGAGGCTTCGAGCTGCTTGTTGGCCTCGGCGGCTGCAGCGTGGCGCAGGGCGTCGCCACTGCCCAGGTAGGCCTGGATGTTGCGCGCTGTCTGGTTCTGGAACTGCTGCGACAGGCTCAGGTAGCGCTCCATCAGTTGATAGGGCCGCTCCAGGGCGCGTTGCGACCACCACAAGGTCGCAGCCAGGGCGATACACACAGTCACCAGTAAGAGGGTGTTGAAATTGGTCAGCCACTTCAGGCGCATAGCCGCGAACTTCCTGCGGGGGAGTGGAGGTAGGTGGCTGAAGTTATTGCGGTTTCATGACCAGGTGATGACGACATGGGGCTGGCGCCCAAAAAAGTGGCACTGTGCCGCTATCCCTTTCTCCGGTGCTGGCCCTTTCGCGGGTAAACCCGCTCCCACAGGGATATTACAGAGTATGGGGCAGCGATCACGCTGTGGGAGCGGGTTTACCCGCGAAGAGGCCAGCACAGGTGGCAACAATCTAAGGCTCGACGCGGACCACGCAGTTACGCCCGGCATGCTTGGCCCGGTACAACGCTTCATCTGCGGTACTGGCCATGCTCAGCGCATCCAGCGCTTCGTCCAGCTGAACCACCCCGGCACTGAACGTGCACTGCAGATCCTCGGGCTGCGCCGGGTAGAGCATTTCGGCAAAGCGCCGGCGAATATCGTCAAGCACCTTGTGCGCAGCTTCCAGCGAGGTGTTGGGCATGACGATGGCGAACTCCTCGCCACCATAGCGGCCAATGAAGTCGGTCTTGCGCAGGCGTTGCTTGAGGAACAGCGCCAGGCTCTTGATCACCCGGTCGCCCATCGGGTGGCCGTGGCGGTCGTTGATCTTCTTGAAATGGTCGATGTCGAGCATGGCGAAGCTCAGCGGCTGCCGTTCGCGGCGGGCACGGTAGCTGCAGTCTTCGAGCAATTGCAGGATGTGGGTGTGGTTGTACAGCCCGGTCAGGCTGTCGCGGACCATGCGGGCCTTGAGGTGGCGGGCACGCGCGGCGCGGTTGCGCACGGTGGTTATCAGGTGCCGCGAGCGGATCGGCTTGGTCAGGAAGTCGTCTCCGCCTTCGCTCATGGCATCGAGCTGCTTGTTCAGGTCGTCCTCGGCGGACAGGTAGATGATCGGTACGCTGACGTAACGGTCATTGTGCCGGATCACCTTGGCCAGCTCTGGGCCCGAGCACGTTGGCATGTACAGGTCGAGGATGATCAGGTCGGGCTGGA
Organism: Pseudomonas sp. NBRC 111123; assembly: GCF_001320205.1. Lineage (NCBI taxonomy): Bacteria > Pseudomonadati > Pseudomonadota > Gammaproteobacteria > Pseudomonadales > Pseudomonadaceae > Pseudomonas > Pseudomonas sp. NBRC 111123. The sequence continues at coordinate 41,574 of NZ_BCAZ01000029.1, read as the reverse complement.
AGTCGGCAAGCTCGGCCATGGCGCCGATCGGGTCGTTCAGGCTGCGGGTCAGCATCCCGGCACTGGCCAGTACCCGTTCGGTATGCAAGGCCTGGGTGCGTGAGTCGTCGATGATCAGCACGCGCAAGGGGTCTTGCTGTGCGTGGCTGGTCATGACTTCGAGTTTTTCCAGCAGGCTGGAGGCCTCCAGCGTACCGGTCAGAAACGCCTGGCCGCCAGCGCGCACCGCAGCCAGGCGGGTCGGCGTATCGGCTTCGTGCAGGCTGAAGAACAGCAACGGTATGGGCTGCTCCTGGCCTTGCTGCGCCATTGCCGCCAGCGGCAAACTTGCACCGGCGCCGGCGAAATCGACATCCATGACGATGGCTGCCGGAGGGTGCTCGGCCAGTGAAGCCAGAAAGGCACTGGCGCAGGGCTGCGGCTGCGCGCTCAGGCCGAAGAACTCCAGCTGCTGGGCGAGGCGCTCGGCGCGCTCATGGTCGTGCAGCAGCAGGTAGACCGGTTTGCGCACAGGTGGCAATTCCAGCTGATCGGGCTGGTCGCCATGGCGCAGGCGCGTGCGCGACAGGCGTTGCAACAGCTGTTCGAGCTCCTGCGAGAGGCGCTTCTGGCTCGGCTCTGCGGCTTGGGTCATGTCCTGGCTACTTATAAGTGGGCTATGCAGGTTCGATGATGGCTGTATGCTAGCACTGCTTTTTCTTCTCGCACGTGCGCCGCATCAATAAAGGCTTGCGAACGAATATTCAGTTACTGACTCATTGGTCGCTTATGCGTACGGCAGTGTCTGCTTTATAGTGCTGCGACGCGGGCTTGCCGTGGCACCCTGGCGCTGGCCTGTGGTCAAAGCCCTGAACCGTCGTGACTGATTAAGGACAAAGCCATGCTGGACTGGAAAAACCGCGAGGCCAAAGCCGAGCCCCGCGAGCGTGTCGATGGCCGCCGCGCCGCTGCCCGTAGCTATTTTGGCGGGCTCTGGAGCCGTGCCCTGGGGACCCTGATCGGGTTGTACCTGCTGGTGTGCATCGGCCTGGGCTGGTACTGGAGCGAGGAGCCGGCACTGTTCCCGGTGCAGCAGAATGCCCAGGCCGCAGCCGAACGCAACGGCCAGCAGATGGTGATCGGCTATACCACCATCGAAACCCTCAAGACCGTGGCCGGCACCCTGCTGAACAAGCCGGGCGGTTACATTTCCAACGACCGCTTCCCGCCAGGCCTGTGGATGGACAACATGCCCAGCTGGGAGTACGGCGTGCTGGTGCAGGTGCGCGACCTGTCTCGGGCCCTGCGCAAGGACTTCGCCCGTTCGCAGTCGCAGTCCACCGAAGATGCCGACCTGGCCAAGGCCGAACCGCGGTTCAACTTCGACAACAAGAGCTGGATCCTGCCGTCGAGCGAATCGGAATTCGAAGAGGGCATCAAGTCGCTGTCCCGTTATCAGTCCCGCCTGGCCGCTGGTGACAAGGGCGCGATCTTCTACACCCGTGCCGACAACCTGAACAACTGGCTGGGTGACGTGGCTACCCGCTTGGGCTCGCTGTCGCAGCGCCTGTCGGCCAGTGTGGGCCGGGTCAAGCTCAACACCACCCTGAAGACCGAGTCGGTGGTCGCCGGCCAGGCGCCGCAGGTGGATGAAGAGCTGGTGGAAACTCCGTGGCTGCAGATCGACAACGTGTTCTACGAAGCCCGTGGCCAGGCCTGGGCGCTGTCGCACCTGCTGCGCGCCATCGAGGTCGATTTCGCCGACGTGCTGGCGAAGAAGAACGCCACGGTCAGCGTGCGGCAGATCATTCGTGAACTGGAAGCCTCGCAGGAACCGCTGTGGAGCCCGATGGTGCTCAACGGCAGCGGCTTCGGCATGTGGGCCAACCACTCGCTGGTCATGGCCAACTACATTTCCCGGGCCAACGCCGCGGTCATCGACCTGCGTCAGCTGCTGTCGCAGGGTTGAGCATGGCCATCAGCGCCAGCGAGGCCGCCCACCGGGCGGCTTCCGACCGAGAACTGGTCGCCTGGGTAGATGCCGCCGACCAGGTGCTCGGTGCGCTGCCCAGGGCCGAGCTGCGCGAGCGCGGCCTGATCGGTCGCTGCACGTTCATTCTGTTGTTCAACAGTGCCGGTGAACTGTGCGTGCACCGTCGGGCCTTGAGCAAGGCGCTGTACCCAGGGTATTGGGATGTAGCGGCGGGTGGCATGGTGACAGCTGGGGAGGCGTATGCCGATTCGGCGGCCCGCGAGCTGGCCGAAGAGCTGGGCATCGATGGGGTCGAATTGCGCTTTCATGAGCGCTTCTATTTCGACCAGCCGGACAACCACCTGTGGTGCGCGGTGTATTCGGCGGTGTCGGATGCGCCGTTGCGGTTGCAGCCGGAAGAGGTGATCGAGGCGAAATTCATGAGCGTTGAGCAGGCCGAGCAGGAAAGCCGGAGCATGCCGTATTGCCCGGATTCGCTGGCGGCACTGCAGCGTTACAAGGCCAGCTTGAGATGACGCCGGGGACCGCTTTGCGGTCCTTTCGCGACACAAGGCCACTCCTGCAGGGGAGCGCGTAAGCCTTGTAGAAGCGGCCTTGCGCCGCGAAAGGGCTGCGCAGCAACCCCAAGGTCGCAAAACATTCGCAAAATGGCGCATTCCAGTACTTAGCAACGGCCCGATTTATCGTTACACTGCGCGCCCTTTTCGGGCTGTCGCAGGATCTTGCGGCAGTAGCGCCGCCCCTGCCAGAGTGGGGCTTCGCGGTCGGCCTCTACCCCAGGGCACGACCAGTTTTTGTCCTCAGCACAGAGGAACAAAAGTGGCCAAGAAAGCTTCTTCCTTCGCCGCCCTTGGCGGTCTCGTTTACTCCACCGATGCCGGTCGGCATTGCCCCGACTGTGGCCAGCCGGTGGACGCCTGCACCTGCAAGCAGCAAGTCATCCCCGAAGGTGACGGCATCGCCCGTGTGCGCCGTGAAAGCAAAGGCCGTGGCGGCAAGACCGTGACTACCGTCACCGGTGTGCCGCTGCCACTCGACCAGCTCAAGGAGCTGGCCACTACCCTCAAGCGCCGCTGCGGTACCGGCGGTGCGCTGAAGGATGGGGTCATCGAGATCCAGGGCGATCACGTCGAGCTGCTGATCGCCGAGCTCATCAAACAGGGCTTCAAGGCGAAAAAGTCCGGCGGCTGATACGCCCACGCGATTTTTTGCCCAACGCTTTCTAAACTCGTTGCCATGACCCGGGTCTACCCCAGGGCATGGACGAATCGTCATTTTCGGCTTTTACACTGCGCCCGCCTCCTTGCGGGGCAGTGTCTTGGACTTATCTATAGGGGACTTGAATGTCCGTACGACGCACACGCAAAGACGATGGTAGCCAATGGACCGTGGCCGACAGCCGCAGTGTTTATGGCATCCGCCATTGGGGCGCTGGTTATTTCGCCATCAATGAAGCCGGGCGCGTCGAAGTGCGCCCCAACGGCCCCGGCAGCGCGCCGATCGACCTGTTCGAACAGGTCGACGAGCTGCGTCAGAGCGGCCTGTCGCTGCCACTGCTGGTGCGCTTCCCCGACATCCTGCAGGACCGCGTGCGCCAGCTGACCGGCGCATTCGATGCCAACATCGCGCGCCTGGAGTATCAGAGCCAGTACACCGCGCTGTACCCGATCAAGGTCAACCAGCAAGAAGCGGTGGTAGAAAACATCATCGCCACGCAGAACGTCTCGATCGGCCTGGAGGCCGGTTCCAAGCCCGAGCTGCTGGCAGTGCTGGCGCTGGCGCCCAAGGGCGGCACCATCGTCTGCAACGGCTACAAGGACCGCGAGTTCATCCGCCTGGCGCTGATGGGCCAGAAGCTCGGCCACAACGTATTCATCGTCATCGAGAAAGAGTCGGAAGTGGCCCTGGTGATCGATGAGGCCGCCGAGCTCAAGGTCAAGCCACAGGTCGGCCTGCGCGTTCGCCTGTCGTCGCTGGCTTCGAGCAAGTGGGCCGACACCGGTGGTGAGAAGTCCAAGTTCGGTTTGTCCGCCGCCCAGCTGATCTCGGTGGTGCAGCGCTTCCGCGATGCAGGCCTGGACCAGGGCATCCGCTTGCTGCACTTCCACATGGGGTCGCAGATCGCCAACCTGGCCGATTACCAGCACGGCTTCAAGGAAGCGATCCGCTACTACGGCGAATTGCGTGCGCTGGGCCTGCCGGTCGATCACATCGACGTCGGCGGTGGCCTGGGCGTGGACTACGACGGTACCCACTCGCGTAACGCCAGCTCGATCAACTACGACATGGACGACTACGCCGGCGTGGTGGTGGGCATGCTCAAGGAGTTCTGCGACGCGCAGGGCCTGCCGCACCCGCACATCTTCTCCGAGAGCGGCCGCTCGCTGACCGCGCACCACGCCATGCTGGTGATCCAGGTCACTGACGTCGAGCGGCACAACGACGACGTGCCGACCATCGAGAACAAGGAAGCCCTGCCGGAAACCGTGCAATGGCTGGTCGACCTGCTGGGCCCGACCGACATCGAGATGGTCACCGAAACCTACTGGCGTGCCACCCACTACATGGGCGACGTGGCAGCGCAGTACGCTGATGGCAAGCTCAGCCTGGCGGAAAAGGCCTTGGCCGAGCAGTGCTACTTTGCCGTGTGCCGCCGCCTGCACAACTCGCTGAAGGCCCGCCAGCGCTCGCACCGTCAGGTGCTGGACGAGCTCAACGACAAGTTGGCCGACAAGTACATCTGCAACTTCTCGGTGTTCCAGAGCCTGCCGGACACCTGGGCCATCGGCCAGGTACTGCCGATCATCCCGCTGCACCGCCTGGACGAAGAGCCGATGCGCCGTGCGGTGCTGCAGGACCTGACCTGCGACTCTGACGGCAAGATCAACCAGTACGTCGACGAGCAGAGCATCGAGACCAGCATGCCAGTGCACGCGGTCAACGAAGGTGAGGACTACTTGCTGGGTGTGTTCCTGGTGGGTGCCTACCAGGAAATCCTCGGTGACATGCACAACCTGTTCGGTGACACCGACTCGGTGAACATCTACCAGAACGCCGATGGCAGCGTGTACCACGCCGGTATCGAGACCCACGACACCATCGAAGACATGCTGCGCTACGTGCACCTGTCGCCGGAGGAGTTGATGACCCACTACCGTGACAAGGTGGCCAGCGCCAAGATCAGCGCGCGTGAGCGCACTCAGTTCCTTGACGCATTGCGCCTGGGCCTTACCCGCTCGTCCTACCTCTCGTCCTGATCGGCGAGGCCGCTCTTACGCGTTTATCGTAGGAGCGGCCTTGCGTCGCGAAATGAGGGCGAAGCCCTCACCGAGTTCACACTCGGAAATGATCCTGGCCGCGGGCTTCGATGACTTCGGGTCTACCTTTGGATGCAATGTTCAAAGGAGAGCGACATGGACGGTCAAGGTAATCATCGCCTGCGCGAAGGGCGCTATTCAGAACCAGGAAGGCTCTACCTTCTCACTACAGTCACTCGCGATCGCATTCCGCAATTCGTGAGCCTACCTTTTGCCAGAGCAGTCATCCAACAGTTGCGGGTCAGCGATCAAGAGGGCAGTTGTCGATCACTCGCCTGGGTGTTTGCACTGGTTGATCGAGCTTGGTTCTACCAGTCTGGGAAATCTGGTGTGTGCCTTCAAGTCACGAAGCAGTTGTGCTCTGTATCGTACTGGGGCTGAGCGAAAACACATCTGGCAGCCTGGATTCTACGACCGAGCATTGCGCCGGGATGAAGATGTGAAGGCAGCAGCGCGATACATCATTGCCAATCCGATTCGGGCCGGGTTGGTGCAACGTGCTGGTGACTATCCACATTGGGATTGCGTGTGGCTTTGAGTCCGCAGGTGAGGGCTGCGCCCTCATTTCGCGACACAAGGCCGCTCCTACAGGGGAAAGCGAGCACTTGTAGGAGCGGCCTTGCGTCGCGAAAGGGCCGCAAAGCGGCCCCGGCTTTACTCAATCCAGCGCCCTTTTTCTTGCAGCCGCCACCCCACCCACCCCAATGTCACCGCCCGCAACGCCATGAACGCGAGGAATGCCCACCACAACCCATGGTTGCCAAACCCGCTCATGACCCCGCCCAAAGGCAATGCAATCAGCACCGACAGCACCATCGCATTGCGCATTTCCCGGGCCCGGGTGGCGCCGATGAACAGCCCGTCGAGCAAGTAGCTCCACACCGCGATCAACGGCAGCAGCGCCAGGTACGGCAGGTACGGATAGGCCGCTTCGCGCACGCTATCGATAGTGGTCTGCACGTCGATGAACAGGTGCCCGCCCAGCAGGAACACGCCGGCAAACCCCACGCTGGTGATCAGTGACCAACCGCAGGCCACCACCAGCGACCGGCGCAAGGTATCTCGATCCCGCGCACCAATGGCATGCCCGCACAAGGCCTCTACGGCATGCGCCAGGCCATCGAGGGCGTAGGCAGTGAGCAGCAGCCCATTGAGCAGCAGGGCATTGGCTGCCACCGTCGCCTCGCCCAGGCGCGCGCCCTGCACGGTAATCAGCAGGAACACCAGCTGCAGCGCCAGGCTGCGCAGGAAAATGTCACGGTTCACCGCCAGCAATGGCCGCCAGGCCTGCCAGCGCCTGAGCGCAGCCCAGGCGATCTGCCCGGGGTAGTGGCGCAAAGCTGGACGGGTCAGGGCCAGGCCAAGCAGTGCGGCGCTCCATTCTGCGATTACCGAGGCACGCGCCGAACCCAGCACGCCCCAGTTCAGGCCCAGCACGAACCACAGGTTGAGGGCGATGTTCAGCAGGTTGGTGGTCAGCAAAATCGCCAACGGCGCCCGAGCGTTCTGGGTGCCGAGGAACCAGCCGACCAGCGCATAGCTGGCCAGCGCCGCCGGCAAGCCAAGCAGGCGCGTGTGGAAGAAGTCTTCGGTGGACTGCTGCAACGCCTCGCTCGGTTGCATGGCGTGCAGCGCCAGTTGGCTGAAGGGCAGGGCAAGCAGGCCGATCAACAGGGCGAAGGCTGCGGCGAGCAGCAGGCCCTGCACCAGCACCTGGCGCAGCGCCGCGCCGTCGGCACGCCCGGCAGCCTGGGCGGCGAAGCCAGTGGCGCCCATGCGCAGGAAGCCCATCAGGCCGACCATGAAGGTGAACAGCGTGGCACCTACGGCCACGGCACCGAGCTGGTGGGCGTGGGGCAGGTGGCCGATCACGGTGCTGTCGACCAGAGCCACCAGCGGTACCGAAATATTCGAGAGGATCATCGGCGCGGCCAAGGCCCAGACCTTACGGTGGGTGGGGCGGTGCTGCCAGTCGGTGGTCAGTTGCGACATTGCAATTCCTGGGGCTGCGGGGGCCGCTTCGCGCCCCCAGTATTCGGCAGGGCGCATTGTAACGGCAAGGCAACCTATCCACGCGAACACGGTCTCACTTGCCGCATCGATGAAAGTGCCGAATGCGCCGTTGCGCTATAGTTGCTGCCCTCACGTACACGCTGCCGAAGAGTTCCCACTCCATGTTCAACAAAGGATTGTTGCTGGCCTGCGCGCTGGCCTTGCTCAGTGCCTGTGATTCCTCGACGCCGGGCAAACCCGCGCCCGCCGAAAAACCGGCAGCCAGCGCTGCGGTCGAGGCCCCGGCGCCCAAGCGCGAGGACCCTGCTGTCCTTGCCAAGCGTTACGAGGGGCGCGAGCTCAGCGTGCTGGACGTCTCGGAAGTGCAGCTCGACGGTGCCAGCACCCTGTCGATCAGCTTCTCGGCCCCGCTGGACGCCAAGCAGGACTTTGCCGCCAAGGTGCACCTGGTCGACACCGTCAAAGGCAAGGTCGACGGTGCCTGGGAACTCGCAGACAACCAGATGGAACTGCGCCTGCGCCACCTGGAACCGCAGCGCAAGCTGGTGCTGACCGTCGACAAGGGCCTGCTGGCGGTAAACGGCAACAAGCTCGACAGCGACTCGGTAAGCCGCCTTGAAACCCGCGACATGCAACCCACCGTCGGCTTCGCCAGCCGCGGTTCTTTGCTGCCCACGCGCCTGGCCGAAGGCCTGCCGGTGATCGCGCTGAACGTTGCCAAGGTCGATGTCGAGTTCTTCCGGGTCAAGCCTGAGATGCTCTCGAACTTCCTGGCCAGCTGGGGGCGCAACAGCAGCCTGTACTACTACCAGTCCAAGGAAACCCTGGACATGGCCGAGCTGGTCTACAGCGGCCGTTTTGACCTCAATCCGGCGCGCAACACCCGCGAGACCGTGCTGCTGCCGATCGCCGGGATCAAGCCGCTGCAGGCGCCGGGTGTTTACCTGGCGGTGATGCGTGCCTCGGGTACTTATGACTATTCGCAGCCGGCCACGTTGTTCACCCTCAGCGACATCGGCGTGTCCGCCCACCGCTACCGTGACCGCCTGGATGTGTTCGCCCAGGCCCTGGAAGGCGGCAAGGCACTCAAGGACGTCAACCTCGAACTGCATGATGACAAGGGCAAGCTGCTGGCCCAGGCCAAGACCGATGGCGCCGGCCATGCCCAGCTGCCGATCACGGCCAAGGCCGACACCCTGATCGCCACCCAGGGCGTGCACACCACCCTGCTGCGCCTGAACACCGCGGCCCTGGACCTGGCCGAGTTCGATATCACTGGCCCCCAGGCCAACCCGCTGCAGTTCTTCATCTTCGGCCCGCGCGACCTCTATCGCCCGGGTGAAACGGTGCTGCTCAACGGTCTGTTGCGCGACCAGGATGGCAAGCCGGTCAAGGCTCAACCGGTGAGCGTGGAAGTGCGTCGCCCAGATGAGCAGGTCAGCCGCAAGTTTGTCTGGGAGGCCGACGCCAACGGCCTGTACCAGTATCAGTTGCAACTGGCCACGGAGGCCCCGACCGGTCGCTGGCAATTGCTGCTCGACCTGGGTGGCGGTCGCAAGCAGGTGTACGAATTCCTGGTTGAAGACTTCCTGCCCGAGCGCCTGGCACTTGAGCTCAAGGGCAGCGATACACCGCTGTCGCCCGAGGAAGATGCGCGCATCCAGGTCAATGGCCGCTACCTTTACGGTGCGCCGGCTGCCGGCAATCGCCTGAGCGGCCAAGCCTATGTACGCCCGCTGCGTGAAGCGGTGCCGGCACTGCCGGGTTACCAGTTCGGCTCGGTCACCGAAACCGAACTGAACCAGGACCTGGAGCTCGACGAAGTCACCCTCGACCAGGCTGGCAAGGCCGTGGTCGATATCGAAAGCCACTGGGCCGAAGCACGTTCCCCACTGCAACTGACCGTGCAGGCCAGCCTGCAGGAGTCCGGTGGCCGGCCGATCACCCGCCGCCTCGAACAACCGATCTGGCCAGCCGAGCGCCTGCCCGGCCTGCGCGGCCTGTTCGACGGTGAGGAAACCGACAGCGACGGCCCGGTGGAATTCGAATTCCTCGTGGCCGACCGCGCCGGCAACAAGCTTGCCGCCAACGACCTGAAAGTGCGCCTGATTCGCGAGCGCCGCGATTACTACTGGAACTACTCGCAGAGCGATGGCTGGAGCTACAACTACAACGAGAAGTTCCTTACCCAGAGCGAGGAGACCATCAGCGTCAAAGCAGGCTCGACGGCCAAGTTGAGCTTCCAGGTGGAGTGGGGCCCGTATCGCGTCGAGGTGGAAGACCCTGAGACCGGGCTGGTTTCCAGCGTGCGCTTCTGGGCCGGTTACCGTGCCCAGGACAACGCCGAAGGCGGCGCGGTACGCCCGGACCAGGTAAAGCTGGCGCTGGACAAACCCGCCTATGCCGATGGCGCCACCGCCAAGGTCACCGTGACCCCGCCAGCAGCCGGTAGCGGCTACCTGATGGTCGAGTCCAGCGATGGCCCGTTGTGGTGGCAGGAAATCGAGGTGCCCGCCGAGGGCAAGACCTTCGATGTGCAGCTGGACAAGCAGTGGGCACGCCACGACCTGTACATCAGCGCTCTGGTGATCCGCCCGGGTGAGCGCAAGGCCAATGCCACGCCCAAGCGCGCCGTCGGCGTGCTGCACCTGCCGTTGGCGCGGGCCGAGCGCAAGCTCACGGTCAGCCTGCAGGCGCCGGAAAAGATGCGCCCCAAGCAGCCACTGACGGTGAAGATCAAGGCCGCCAATGCCGACGGCAGCGTGCCGAAGCAGGTGCATGTGCTGCTGTCTGCGGTCGACGTGGGCATCCTCAACATCACCGACTTCAAGACCCCCGACCCGTTTGCCAGCCTGTTCGGCCGCAAGGCCTATGGCGCCGACCAGCTGGACATCTACGGCCAGCTGATCGAAGCCGGCCAGGGCCGCCTGGCCAGCCTGGCCTTCGGCGGTGACGCGGCGATGGCCAAAGGTGGCAAGCGCCCCAATACCACGGTGACCATCGTTGCCCAACAAAGCCTGCCGGTGACCTTGAACGACCAGGGTGAAGGCGAGGCGACGGTCGATATTCCCGACTTCAATGGCGAGCTGCGGCTGATGGCCCAGGCCTGGACCGACGAACACTTCGGCATGGCCGAGGGCAAGACGGTGGTGGCAGCGCCGCTGATCGCCGAACTGTCGGCGCCGCGCTTTCTGGCTGGCGGTGACCGCACCAGCCTGGCGCTGGACCTGGCCAACCTATCGGGGCGTGCCCAGCAGTTGAATGTCGAGGTCAGCACCGAGGGCCAGCTAAGCCTGACGGCCAGCGGCCAGCAGGCTGTCGCCCTGGCCGAAGGCCAGCGCAGCACGCTGCTGATCCCGGTGCAGGCCCTGGGTGGCCTGGGGCAGGGCAAGGTGCAGGTGCGGGTCAATGGCCTGCAACTGCCGGGCGAGCCGGCGACCACCTTCGAACGCCAATGGACCCTGGGTGTGCGCCCGGCTTACCCGGCGGTGCTCAAGCATTACCGCGTGGCCCTCAAGGACCAGCCATGGACCTTGCCGGAAAGCGACCTGGCCGCCTTCGAGCCAGCAGGCCTGGAGGCGAGCCTGGCGCTGTCGAGCCGCCCACCACTGAACCTGGCCGAGCAGATCCGCGCCCTCGAAGCCTACCCTTACGGTTGCCTGGAGCAGACCACCAGCGGCCTCTACCCATCACTGTACGCCGATGCCGCCAGCCTCAAGCGCCTGGGCATCAAGGGTGAACCGGCCGAGGTGCGCAAGCGCAAGATCGAGATGGGCATCGAGCACCTGTTGGGCATGCAGCGCTATAACGGCAGTTTCGGCCTGTGGAGCTCGGATGGTGAAGAGGAATACTGGCTGACCGCCTATGTCACCGACTTCCTTCAGCGTGCTCGCGACCAGGGCTATGGCGTGCCGGCCGAGGCCTTGAAGAAAGCCAACGAACGCCTGCTGCGCTACCTGCAGGAACGCAACCTGATCGAAGTCGACTACAGCGAGAATGCCGAGCACACCCGCTTTGCCGTGCAAGCCTATGCCGCGCTGGTGTTGTCGCGCAGTCAGCAGGCACCGCTGGGCGCCCTGCGCAGCCTGTTCGAGCGCCGTGCCGATGCACGCTCCGGCTTGCCGCTGGTACAACTGGCGGTGGCGCTGGACGCAATGGGCGACAAACCCCGTGCCGAGCAGGCGCTGCAAGCTGGCCTGGGTATTAGCCGCAGCAAAGGCTGGATGGCTGACTACGGCAGCAGCCTGCGCGACCAGGCGCTGATCCTGGCACTGCTGCAAGAGAGCAAGCTGGCCGGCAACCAGGTCGATCAGCGGCTGTTTGCCTTGTCGGACGAACTGGCGGCCAACCGCTGGTTGTCGACCCAAGAGCGCAATGCCTTGTATCTGGCAGGCCGTGGCCTGCTGGGCAAGCCGGAAGCGCCGTGGAGGGCACGCCTGGACAGTGCCGGTGAAGTGCGTGAGTTCAACAACGTCGAAGCAGGCATGAAGCTCGAAGGGCCGTTGCTGGCTTCGCCGCTGAGCGTGCAGAACGAAGGCAGTGAAACGCTCTATCAGCAATTGACCCTGTCGGGTTACCCACGTCAGGCGCCTGTCGCGGGTGGCAATGGCATGGAGATCCGCCGTGAGTACCTGGGCATGAACGGCCAGGCGCTGGACCTGCATAACCTGCGCAGCGGCGACCTGGTACTGGTGCACCTGGCACTCAAGGCCACCGATCGCGTGCCGGACGCCCTGGTAGTCGACCTGCTGCCTGCGGGCCTGGAGCTTGAGAACCAGAACCTGGCGCAGAGCGCTGCCAGCCTGGATAACGCCAGCAGCGCGGTGAAGCAGTGGCGTGAATCGATGCAGAACGCCAGCGTGGTGCATCAGGAGTACCGTGATGACCGCTACGTCGCAGCCCTCAAGCTCGACGGCTATGGCACCACGCACCTGTTGTACCTGGCCCGGGCGGTAACCCCGGGTACCTACCGGGTGCCGCCGCCGCAGGTGGAATCGATGTACCGGCCGAACCTGCAGGCGGTGGGGGATGGGCAAGGTGAGATGACCGTCAAAGCCAGATAGAGCAGTTGCGCGTCTGTAGGAGCGGCCTTGTGTCGCGAACGGGCTGCGCAGCAGCCCCACGGACTCAGCGGCGTCGCCGATATTGCCGGGGCCGCTTTGCGGCCGTTTCTCGACACGAGGCCGCTCCAACAAAAGCCCTGCCGTTCAATGTATGACCCAGCTCATCACCCACAGCCCAAGCACCAGCCAGATGATCCCGAGAATGATCGAGGCGCGCATGAAGGCGCGGATTGCCGAGTACAGCAGCATCAGGCCGATGATCAAGGCGAGGATGCTGACCAGTGAGGTATCCATGCCCAACGTGCGCGCCAGGCCATCGATGAAATTGCCCCCGGCATTGGCCAGCAGGTTGAACAGGCCGCTCAGGGCATCGACGATGAAGCGGATCAACGACCCCAGTGCCTGGCCAAGCCACTCGAAAAAACCTTCTACATGCATAGTTGCTTCCTGATGAACGAATCGGCGAGTTTGCCGTTCCCAAGCCTTTGGCCATCACCTGGCCAGGTCGGTTCCCGATGCCAAGCTTAGCGCGGCCACGCACCCGAGCGGGAAGGGTTGTGCGCGCAGTGGCGATCAGCCTGCTGTTGCTGCTCGGCCTACTGTGGCTTGCCGACCGCATCTGGCCGCTGCCGATGCCAGGCAACGACCTGGCACGGGTGGTGCTGGCCGAGGACGGCACACCGCTGTGGCGCTTTGCCGATGCCGATGGCGTATGGCGCTACCCGATCACCCCGGAAGACGTTTCGCCGTTGTACCTGCAGGCCCTGCTGACCTACGAGGACCGCTGGTTCTACCGGCATCCGGGGGTCAACCCGCTGGCCTTGGTGCGCGCGGCCTGGCTCAACCTGCGCGGCGGGCGAGTGGTGTCTGGCGGCAGTACCTTGTCGATGCAGGTGGCGCGCCTGCTCGACCCACACGACCGCACCTTGGCCGGCAAGCTGCGGCAGCTTTGGCGTACAGCGCAGCTGGAGTGGCACCTGTCCAAGCGCGAGATCCTGCAAATCTACCTGAACCGTGCCCCGTTCGGCGGCACCTTGCAGGGCGTTGCCGCAGCCAGTTGGGCTTATCTGGGCAAGTCGCCGCAACAGCTCACGCCGGCCGAGGCAGCGTTGCTGGCGGTGTTGCCGCAGGCACCGAGCCGCTTGCGCCCGGACCGCCATCCCGCGCGTGCCCAGCGTGCCCGCGACAAGGTGCTGCAGCGCCTGGACGAGTATCAGGTGTGGCCAGCGCAGCAGATCAAGGAGGCAGCCGAAGAGCCGCTGCTGCTGGCCCCGCGTCAGGAACCCGCGCTGGCGCCCTTGCTGGCACGCCGGCTGAACACCCCCGACAGCCCGACCTTGATTCGCACCACGCTCGACGCCTCGCTGCAACGGCGCCTGGAAGACCTGCTGCTGGGCTGGCGCGCGCGCCTGCCGGAGCGCACATCGGCGGCGATTCTGGTGGTCGAGGCGCAGACCATGGCGGTACGCGCCTACCTCGGCTCGATCGACTTGAGCGATGAGCGCCGTTTTGGCCATGTCGACATGGTCCGCTCGTTGCGCTCGCCAGGCTCGACGCTCAAGCCGTTTCTTTACGGCTTGGCCCTGGATGATGGCCTGATCCACTCCGAATCGCTGTTGCAGGATGTGCCGCGGCGCTACGGCGACTATCGCCCCGGTAATTTCTCGATGGGCTTCAGCGGCCCGGTGTCCGCCAGTTCGGCGCTGGCGCTGTCGCTCAACCTGCCGGCAGTGCAGTTGCTCGAAGCTTATGGGCCCAAGCGCTTCGCCGCGCAGTTGCGCATGGCGGGTGTACCGCTGGCGCTGCCGCCGCTGGCCGAGCCCAACCTGGCATTGATTCTGGGCGGTGCTGGTAGCCGCCTGGAGGACCTGGTCGGCGGCTATGCGGCACTGGCCCGAGGTGGCAACAGCGCACAGGTGCGCCTGCAACCGCAGGATCCGTTGCTGGAACGGCGGCTGATGTCGCCGGGAGCGGCCTGGATCATCCGGCGCATCCTCAGTGGCCAGGCGCGGCCCGACCGCGACCCGCATGCCGAACTGGTGCAGCGCCCGCAATTGGCCTGGAAGACCGGTACCAGCTATGGCTTTCGCGATGCCTGGTCGATCGGCGTAGGGCCGCGCTACCTGATCGGGGTGTGGATTGGCCGCCCCGATGGTACACCGGTGCCCGGGCAGTTCGGCCTGGCCTCGGCGGCCCCGCTGATGTTGCAGGTGCATGACCTGCTGAGCAACCGCGACAGCCAGCGGGGTATCCGGATGCCGGTGGAGCCCGTGCCCGCAAGCGTGGGTGTGGCTGCCATTTGCTGGCCGCTGGGCCAGCCCATGAACCGACAGGACCCGAACTGTCGGCGCCAGCGTTTTGCCTGGACCCTCGATGCCACCACACCGCCGACCCTGCAGGCAGCCGATCAGCCGCTCGGCCTGGGGTTGCGCGAGCGTATCTGGGTCAATGCCCAGGGCCTGCGCGTGGATGGCAGTTGCCCAGGCGCCAAGGTACTCGACGTTGCCTTGTGGCCGGCACCGTTGGAGCCTTGGTTGCCCCGCGTCGAGCGGCGGGCGATGCGCCTACCGGCGGTGGACCCCGGCTGCCCGCCACAGGTACCGGCCAACGCGCCGCCGCTGTCCATCGTCGGTGTGCGCCCCGGCGACAACCTGCGGCGCCCGGCCACCAGCAGCGAACCTTTACAGTTGCACGTCTCTGCCCTCGGCGGTGGCGGGCGCCGCTGGTGGTTCCTCAATGGCCAGCCGCTCGGCGAAAGCGAGGGGCAAGACAGTGTGCTGGTTCGCTTCGAACAGGCCGGGCAGTTCGAGCTCAGTGCCTTGGATGAAAGCGGAGAAACGGCGCGAGTGGCGTTTCAGGTCAACGAGTAGGCGTTCGACGTTTAACGGTGCAACACCTACGCTTGCAGTGACGGGTAAGGCCGGCCGACGCCCCCGCTACCCAAGGGATTGTGGAGCGTCCTATGCGTCTTCTGCTGATGCCTGTTTTGCTTTCGTCCTGGGCCAGTCTGGTGATCGCCGAGCCATTGCCGGTGTTTCTCGATGGCCATGAATACGAGCGCCGTCTGCCCGGCGCGAACCTGCCGATCGAGGCCTACCGCCCATTTGCCCCAAGCCTGCACCTGGCATCGCCCAGGGCTGCGACCGGCACGTTGCCGCTGAAGACCCGCTTCGTGTTGCATAAGGTGCGCTTCGAGGGCGGTACGGTCTATCCGTTGAGCGAGCTGCGCGAGCATTACCAACCATTGATTGGCCACGAAGTGAGTGTCGGCGAGTTGCAGCAGCTCACTGAACGCCTGACCCTGCGTTATCAGCATGATGGCTACTTGCTGTCGCAGGCATACTTGCCTGATCAGGATTTTGCCGATGGTCGCGTGCACGTCGTGTTGGTCGAGGGGTATGTCCACGAGGTTCGGCGTGACGGGGATATCGGACCCGCTGGCGCTTACCTCGACCAGTTGCTGCAGCGCCTGCAGGCAGAGCGCCCGCTGACCCGAGCGACGTTCGATCGGTTCATCGGCTTGGCCCAGCGAATACCCGGCGTGACGCTGCAGGCAGATTTGACCCGGGCCGAACGCGGCGAGGGCGCCACGCGGCTTACCGTCAATGCCTGGCGCAGGCCCTTCGATGCGGCGCTGACCCTTGGCGATGGCAGCCGCGACAGCCTGCAGGGGCTTATCACGGTTGCCAGCAATGCCCAGACCCGCTTTGCCGAACAGTTGACGGCCAGCGCGCTGCTGCCACCGGGTGATGATTACGCCGAATACCAGCGCCTCGAGTACAGCCAGCACCTGGATGCGCAGGGCAGCCAGGTGCTGTTATCGGCCGCGCGCTACCGCAGCGAGCCGCGCACGCCTGTGCGCCTGGAGCACGGTTCGCAGTTCTTCCAGCAGATTGAAAGCGAGCGTTATGCGATTGGGCTTGGCCAGCCGGTGATCGTCGCACCCGATGAATGGCTGGCGGTGACTGGGCATCTTTATTCGGTCAGTGAGCATGACGAAGATCGCTCTGGTGGCCTGGGGCGCAACGACACCTACGTACGTGCGCTGTCTTTCGAAGGCGATTGGCGCAAGATCGAGCCTGGGCGGCTACGCAGGGTCAGCGCTGGGGTGTACCAAGGGCTGGATTATCTGGGCGCACGCAGCGATGCCGATTACGACATGGACTTTCTGCGTTTTCGCGTCGCCGGCTTGCAGAGCGACCAACTGTTGCAGCGCTGGAAGGGCGTGCTGTCAGGCGCCTTGTACTGGACCGACGACCGGCTGCCCGACAGTGAACGTGCGGTTTTTGGCGGGCAGTACTTCGGCCATGGCTACCCGCAGGACCAGGCCGCTGGGGACAAAGGTTGGGGCGTGGCGTACGAGCTGAACTACAGCATCCGGCCCGGCGCTGGTGGGGTCAGGCTGGTGCAGCCTTATGCGCTGCTGGATGCTGCCCAGGCCTGGTACAACGGCGGGCCATTCGAAGATACCAGGATGCGTTCGGCAGCCTTGGGTGTGCGGCTTGGGGATGGGCGATACGGCAATGTGGCAATGGAGGTGGCCAAGCCTCTGGCGGACGTGGCGTTGGATAGCATGAGCCGAAAGCCGCGCTGGAGGGTGAGCTTCAGCTATTTGTTGGAGTGAATGCAGGCTCCGCCAGCCGACTGATCAGCAGCTATGGAATTCCCACCAGACAGCGCTATCCCTTCGGGCGCTGGCTTGCCGGCGACGAGGCCAGTGGCAGTCATGCAAAGCTCGAACTCAATGGGTGGTAAACCGCTGATGCACAGGCGATGAACTTGGCGTCAACGCCAGCGCCAACTGGGTGCGGTTGTGCATGTGGGTCAAACGCAGCACCTGTGACACATACAGCTTCACGGTGTTCTCGGTGATCCCCAGTTCACAGGCAATCTGGTAATTGGTCTTGCCCTTGCTCACCAGCCTGGCAACTTCCAGTTGCCGTGGTGAAAGTTTCTCGAAGGCCGCCGGTAGCTCGCCCTCTACCTCTTCTGCGACATCCGTGGCTCGGCGGTGAACGCCCTGGCCCCGGGCTTTTTCCAGGTCCTGGTAGAGCTCATCGATGGAGCCGGCCAGGTCTTGCAGGCGCTGGTTGAGGTTGCCCAGGTTCTGGACGTTGGCCTTGCGCTCCAGCATGACTTGCTCCTGGCGGCGCAGGCCTTCGAGCAGTTCGTCGAGGTCCATGGGCTTCTGGTAATAATCGGCAAAGCCTTCGCGCAGGGCGCGGATCACGTCCTGCTTGTCGGCGCGACCGGTCAGCATGATCGCTTCGAACATGCGCTTGCGCCCGGCAATGTCCTTCAGGGCACGAACCATTTCGATGCCATCGCGACCGGGCATGTGCAGGTCGCACAACACCAGGCCGATGGCTGCATCGGCAATGAAGCGTTCGATGGCTTCGTCGGTGGAGTGGGCCGCAACGCAGTGGTAGCCCTGGGTTTCGAGGAATTCACATAATTGTTCGACTATGAGTGGCTGGTCATCTACAACCAGGACCTTCACCTCACTGTATGGCTTGTTCACGATCAACTCCCTGTTCGTAAGCGGCCCTGCTCCCGGGCCAGACGCTCTGGCAGCTTAAAAATAGACGCTGCTCGCGATTCTGTACAAGGTTTGTACAAGAGATCGGACAACAGGAATAGTTATTGGATCCATACAGCCGTGAGCAGAAAGCCCGCCAGAACGTAGGGGACAAAGGCTTGCTTGTCGCCCATTTGCTCGGTCAGGCTGGCCAGGCGCTTCTTTACTTTGGGGTTGAGCAGCGTCCACAGCCGCCTGCGGGTCAGCAGCCACAGCACCACGCTGACGCCAGCGCCGATGAAGGTGCCGAGCACGTATTGCGGGCTGGTCGCCAAGGCCAGTGCGCCCATGAGCTTGACGTCGTCGGCGCCGAAGCGGCCCAGCATGTAGCCTGGCAACGTCAACAGCATGACGATGGCCAAGGCCCAGCCAGCGTCGCTGGCATCGGCGCCGATCCAGCTGTGGCCAGTGGCGAACAGCCAGACCAGGGCGCCGGCGGCGGCACCCAGGGTCAGCAGGTTGGCAATCTGGCGCTCGCGGATATCTTGTTCAGTGCACAAGGCAAGCCACATCAGAAGAACAATGCTTTGCATCGGCAAGTCGCCTTTCCCGTTCGTTGAACACTTCTACCCGGTCAGTCAGGTTTCCTAATCAGGGTAGACGCGATCTGACGAACGGGCATGGCAGGGTGGCAAAAAGGTCGGTGCGCAAACGGCTCGGAGTCGTGATCAGGCCGTTTGCGCGGTGGCAGGGCTTATTTCGCCCGGCCCGGTGGATAATTGCCGAGCACCTGGGCAACGGTCTTCTGGATTGCGCTGTTGCGCTCGTCGGGGCTAGGCGGGTAATTGTTCATGATCTGTTCGGCGCTGCCGCGCCAGACCAGCTTGCCGTCATGGCCATCGAACATGTCGATCTGAATGGTTGCCACCTTGTAGTCGACGCTGCGTGTTTCGTTGTACATCGGGCCGCCCCAATAACCGTTCCAGTACCCGCCCCAGGCGCCGCCATAGTTGGTGGTGATCTGTTGCTGGCGTTGTTCGACGATCAGGTAGGCGCGGACCGTGACGTCAGGCCTGGCGTTGCCTTGGGCGGGGCGCAGGCCGCGCTGGTCGAGCTGGTCGGCGACTGCTGCGCGGATGCGCTGTTCGGTCAGGTCGCTCTTGATGCGCGGATCGTCCGGGCGGTACTGCAGGCCCGGCTCCTGCCATGCCCAGCTGCGATAGGCGGCGAAATCGCGGCTGGCGTCGAAATCCTGCTGAACGTTGTTGCTTGAGCAGGCGGCGAGCAACAACGCAAATGACAGTAGAACGAGGCGGCGCAACATGATGGTTCTCCGTTAGGCGTTAACTGGGAGGATAGCCGCTGAGCGCCTTGTGAACCGATTCACGCAAGGCGGTCTCGCGATCGCGCGGTGAGCTTTTGTCGCTGCCGCTTTCAGCGCTGGCGCTCCACACCGGCTGACCGTTGCGGGCATCGAACAGGTCGATGCGCACCACCATCACCTCCACTTCGTAGGTGCGCACGATCGGCACGCTGCCGTAGGCGCCGTAACCGTTGCGGTAGCCGCCGAAGCCGACACCACCATAGGGGTACGGGCCGTAGTAGGGGTCGTAGGTGTCATAGTCACGCACCTGGCGCAGGCGCCGCTCCAGGCGCATGTCGGCGCTCACCAGCAGGTCGCCAGTGGTGCCCCGGGCCGGGCGCAGGCCATGTTGGTCCAGGGCGCCGCTGACGGCATCGGCAATTTGCGCCGGGTCGGCGTCGGCATTGCCGCTTGGCAACTGGCCGCCGCGCCAGCTCCAGCTGCGATAGTGCCCGTAATCGCGCGGCGCCGCCGGGTAGGCGCTGGCGTCGAAAGTGTTGGCCGCTTGCGCAGGCGCAGGCGGCAATGGGCGGCTGCTGGCCACGTAAGGGTTGCTGGCCTGGCAGGCGGCCAGGGTGAGCGGCAGCAGGGCCAGGCACAACAGACGGTACGGCATGTATCCCTCCCGAAGGGGCGTAATCAGCAGGGGCGGCACATCCAGTGCAGGTAGCGGCCGAGCCCGGCGAAGCTTGGGTGACGGCGGTGGGCCAGTTCCATTTCCAGCAGGTCGAGCAGCTCGGCCTTGTCCTGGAATTCCTTGGGCATGTAGTCGTGGAAGACGCGCACGCCACTCTCGCTTTCGACTTGCCACAGGGTTTCAAGTTGCGCCTTGAGCTCCCGCGGATCAAGCGGTTTTTGCGGGGTCAGGCTCTGCTTTTCACCTTCCAGGCGGTTGCTGCGCAGCTTGCGGAAATGGCCCTTGAGCAAGTTGCGGTAGACCAGGGCGTCGCGGTTGTAGAACGCCAGCGACAGCCACCCACCCGGGGCCGTCAGTTGATGCAGCACCGGCAGGATGCTTTGCGGTTCGGCCAGCCATTCCAGGACGGCGTGGCACAGCACCAGGTCATAAGGCTCGGTGAGCTGGCCCAGCAGCGCTTGCCACGGTGCCTGGATGAATGTTGCCGTTTGCCCCGCTTCTGCGAAGCGCGCCTGGGCACCTTCGAGCATCGGTGCGGCGGGTTCGGCCAGCGTTACAGCGTGCCCACGCTGAGCCAGCCACAAGGCCATGTGGCCCAGGCCGGCGCCAATGTCGAGCACCCGCAACGGTCGATCGGGCAGGGCCTCGGCCAGGTCGGCCTGGAGCACGGCCAGGCGGATCGCGCCCTTGGCGCCGCCGTAGATCTTCTCGGCAAAGCGCGTGGCCAGTTCATCGAAGTGACGGTCGTTCATCGCGCGAAACGCCTCTCGCTGTCGGCCAGCTTGGCCCGTACCACCTGCTCCATGTCCAGGCCCAGCTCGCTGCACAGCAGCAACAGGTACAGGACCACATCGCCGACTTCCTGGCCGGCGTGGGCCAGCTGATCGGCGGGCAACTGACGCGATTGGTCCTCGCTCAGCCACTGGAATATTTCCACCAGCTCGGCCATTTCGACGCTGGCGGCCATGGCCAGGTTCTTCGGGCTGTGGAAGCCGCGCCAGTCGTTGTTGTCGCGGATCTGATGCAGGCGTTCGGTGAGTTCTTGCAGGTTCATCGGGAGTCTCCTAAGGCTGCATAGCTTCTGCGCAGGCCCGATGCAAAGCAAGTGCAATCAGGGCGTTAGAGCACTGCCCAGCGCCCTGCCATGTGCAGCAACCCGCCGTGCCCATCCAGCCGCAGCTCACCCGCTGGCCCCGCTTCGCTGGCACTTAGAACAACCTCCGATGGCAAACGCACTGGCTTGCGAAAGCCAACCTCGAAGCGGTAACCACTGTTTGGCATGTGTGTACGCAAAGCCGCCAACGCCATGGCATTGCTCCACATGCCGTGGGCGATGGCCTTGGGAAAGCCGAACAAGCGTGCGCTGACGGCGCTGAGGTGAATCGGGTTGTAATCGCCACAGACCTTGGCGTAGCGCCGGCCGATATCACCGTCGGCGTACCAGCGGGTCACCTCCGCCAGGGTCCCAGGCTCGTTCTCTTCGCTGTCGTTCTGCTGGCCATGGTGCTTCAGGCCACGCACCAGCATGCGGCTGGTTTCACGCCAGAGCAGGCCAAGGCCGTCCTCGGCTTCGGTGACCAGGTCAAAGGTGCCGCCCTTGGCATGTGGCTGCAGATTGTCGGCATACACCGCAAAGCGCAGCCCGTCGATACCGCCCAGCGGGCGGAGCACGTCGATGCGGTTGTGCAGGTGAACCAGCCCGAGCAACGGGAAGGGGAAGTCGTGGCCGGTCAGCAGGTGCAGTTGCAGGGGGAAGGCCATCACATGTGGGTATGTGCCGGGCAAGCGGCCATCGTCGGTGAAGTGGCAGAGGCGGCGGTAAGCCGCGAGGTTGCCGGGCTGCACGCGGATGAAGCTGCGCAGGCCGCCGGTGGGCAAGGTATCGCCGCTGATCTTGCGCTTGCTGGCGGCACGCAGGTAAAGGCTGGCACGTGAATCAGGGCTGTGCAGGTCATGCCATTGGCGGTTCATGGTCAGGCCCCCATCAAGGCCTGGCCGCAGACGCGCAGCACCTGGCCGTTGACCGACCCGCTACCCGGCTGGCTGAGCCAGGCGATGGCTTCGGCGACATCCTGCGGGTGCCCACCCTGGCCCAGCGAGCTCAGGCGCCGCCCGGCCTCGCGCAGGCCGATGGGCATGGCGGCGGTCATGTGCGTTTCGATGAAGCCGGGCGCCACGGCATTGATACTGCCGCCGCGCTCGGCGAGCTTCGCCGCCCAGGCTTGGGCAAAGCCGATCAGGCCGGCCTTGCTCGCGGCATAGTTGGCTTGCCCGCGGTTGCCGGCAATGCCGCTGACCGATGCCAGCAGGGTAATACGCGCGTTATCGCCCAGCGCGCCACCGTCATGCAGGGCCTGGGTCAACAGTTGCGGAGCCTTGAGGTTGACTGCCAGCACCGCATCCCAGTACTCCGGCGTCATGTTGGCCAGGGTCTTGTCACGGGTGATGCCGGCGTTGTGCACGACGATGTCGATGCCGCCGGGCAGTGCTTCGAGCAGCCTGGCCGAGGCATCGCTGGCGCAGATGTCGAGGCTCAGGGCCTTGCCACCGAGGCGCGCCGCAAGGGCATCGAGGTCTTGCTGGGCCTGGGGCACGTCGAGCAGCATCACCTCGGCGCCATCGCGCGCCAAGGTTTCGGCAATGGCGGCGCCGATACCGCGTGCGGCGCCGGTGACCAGGGCGCGACGGCCACCGAGCGGGCGGGTCCAGTCTTCGACCTGGGCGGCACAGGCCTGCAGGCGCAGGACCTGCCCGGAAACAAAGGCACTCTTGGGTGACAGGAAGAAGCGCAAGGCGCCTTCGAGCTGAGCGTCCGCGCCCGTTGCCACGTACAGTAACTGCGCGGTTGCGCCATTGCGAAGCTCTTTGGCCAGCGAACGACTGAAGCCTTCCAGGGCGCGCTGCGCAACACTGGCCAGCGGGTCGTCGAGGGATTCTGGCGCACGCCCAAGGATTACCACGTGGGCACAGGGTGCGAGGCTGCGCAGCACGGGCTGGAAGAACTCGCGCAACTGTTTCAGCTGGTCGCTGTCGGACAGATGGCTCGCGTCGAACACCACGGCCTTGAGTTTCGGCCCCAGGCCGGCGACCCAGGCGGGAGCCTGCAGGCCGTCGCCATTGAAGCTGTACACCGCATCGGTCAGGCGCGGGGCGATGGCCTCGACCTGGTTCGCCAGCGGTCCGCCACCGAGCACCAACGCGCCCTCTACCGGACGCAGGCGGCCCGCCTGCCAGCGCTCCAGCGGCGCCGGGCGCGGCAGGCCAAGGGCATCGACCAGGCGGCGACCGAGGTTGGAGTTGGCAAAGCCGAGATAGCGATCGCTCATGTGCGGGTCTCCCAGAAGGCAAGCTTGCAAGTGTGGACCAACTTTATGGCAAGGTCGTTCGAATGCGGTAAAAACACCTAGGCTGTACGGATCAAATTGTTTCCGGAGGAACAAGCGCATGCGTTCAACTCGCCGGGTCGCGATCCTGGGCGGCAACCGTATCCCCTTCGCCCGCTCCAATGGCGCCTATGCCACTGCCAGCAATCAGGCGATGCTGACCGCAGCCTTGGAAGGCTTGATCGAGCGTTATCGCCTGCATGGGCTGCGCCTGGGTGAAGTGGTGGCAGGGGCCGTGCTCAAGCACTCGCGGGACATGAGCCTGACCCGCGAATGCGTGCTCGGCTCGCGTCTGTCGCCGCAGACGCCGGCCTACGACATCCAGCAGGCCTGCGGCACGGGCCTTGAAGCGGCGCTGCTGGTTGCCAACAAGATTGCCCTCGGGCAAATCGACTGTGGCATCGCCGGTGGCGTGGACACAACCTCCGACGCCCCTATCGGCGTCAACGAAGGGCTGCGGCGTATCCTCTTGCAGGCCAACCGCGGCAAGACACTGGGCGAGCGACTCAAGCCGTTCCTGCAATTGCGCCCAAGCCACCTGATACCCGAACTACCGCGCAATGGCGAGCCCCGCACCGGACTGTCGATGGGCGAGCATTGCGAGCGCATGGCGCAAACCTGGGCGATTGGCCGCGCCGAGCAGGACGCGCTGGCGCTGCACAGCCATCAGCAACTGGCGGCCTCGTATGGTGAGGGTTGGCAAAATGACCTGCTGACGCCCTTCATGAACCTGACCCGTGACAACAATCTGCGTACTGACCTGACCTTGGAGCAACTGGCCAGGCTCAAACCCTCATTCGACCGCAGCGGCCTGGGCACGTTGACGCCGGGCAACTCCACGCCGTTGACCGATGGCGCCTCGATGGTGCTGCTTGGCAGCGAACAATGGGCACAGCAGCAAGGCCTGCCAGTGCTGGCCTACCTGGTCGATGGCGAAACCGCCGCCGTGGATTTCGTCACCGGGCGCGAGGGGTTGCTGATGGCGCCGGTATACGCCGTGCCACGTCTGTTGGCGCGCAATGGGCTGACCTTGCAGGACTTCGATTATTACGAAATCCACGAAGCCTTTGCTGCGCAAGTCTTGTGCACCCTCAAGGCCTGGGAGGATACGGACTTTTGTCGTGAGCGCCTGGGGCTGGATGCAGCGCTTGGGGCCATCGATCGCAGCAAACTCAACGTCAAGGGCAGTTCGCTGGCGGCGGGTCACCCGTTCGCGGCCACCGGCGGGCGGATATTGGCCAACCTGGCGAAGTTGCTGGCCACGGCCGGAAAAGGGCGTGGCTTGATATCCATTTGTGCAGCGGGTGGGCAAGGGGTGACGGTGATCGTCGAGCGCTGAAGCCGGTCCATGTGGGCGCGGCAAGGCCGCTCCCACATGGACCGAGCCTGACCTGAACACGAATCAACTGTTAGGCTTGTCTGCTCAGAACTACAAGAATTCGCTATGCAGACGATCGGACATCCCCGTGCCATTCCTGCCCTGGACCGGTTACCTCGGCCCGTCTATGCCCGCGCCGAAAGCCTTGGCGCCGGGTCCTGGACGACTCGCCACAGCCATGACTGGGTGCAATTTTCCTACGCTATCAGTGGCGTATTGGGCGTGTATACCGACGATGGCAGCTACTTCGCCCCACCGCAGTGGGGCGTATGGATACCGGCCGATGCCGAACATGAGGTCGTGACGTCCGGGCAAGCTGAAATGCGCAGCTTGTATATCCGCCGTGATGCGTGCCTTTGGGCGCCGGCGCACTGTCGGGTGCTGGAGGTGACGCCCTTGGCGCGGGAGCTGATCAAGCAGTTCTGCCTGTTGCCGGCTCAATACACGGAAGGCGACAGCGTCGAAGGGCGCCTGGTGGCGGTGTTGCTCGATCAGTTGCGCACGTTGCCCGAGGTGGGTTTCTCGCTTCCGCTGCCACGTCACCCAGGGTTGCTGGCGCTGTGCAATGGCCTGATCGCCGAGCCGGACCAGGTGCAGACCCTGCAGCAATGGGCGGTACAACTGGGCTGCTCGGAAAAGACGTTGATGCGTTTGTTCCAGCGCGAGACCGGGTTGAGTTTCCGTAATTGGCGGCAGCGGATGCGGCTGCTGTCTTCGCTGGCGTTGCTGGAGGCGGGGGACAGTGTGACCGAGGCGGCGCTGGGCTGTGGGTATGATTCGACTTCGGCTTACATCGCAGCCTTCAAGCAATTGTTCGGGGCGACGCCTGGGGAACTGAAGTTTTGATGTTGCCAATACCGGCCTCTTCGCGGGCAAGCCCGCTCCCACAGGGATATCACATAGCCCAACGGCAGTGACAATTCCTGTGGGGGCGGGCTTGCCCGCGAAGAGGCCGGTACAGCAGGACTCAGGTACGGAAGCGGCGCACCAGCGAATCCAGTTCATTGGACAGCCCCGCCAGGCTCTCGGAGTCTTGACGCGCCGCCTGTGCCAGTTCGGCCACCAACTGAGCATCCCCGTGAATCTGGCTGATATGGCGGTTGATGTCCTCGGCCACCTGGTGCTGTTCCTCGGCCGCCGTGGCGATCTGCGTGTTCATGTCGCGGATGATGTCCACCGACTCCCGAATTTGCCCGAAGCTGTCGCGGGCCAAGCCAATGCGGCTGACCGACTGCTGCGACACTTCAAGGCTGGCATGCATCTGCTCGGCCACCTGCGCAGTGCGGCTGGCCAGGTTGCCCAGCAAGCCATCGATTTCGGCGGTAGAGTCGGCGGTGCGCTTGGCCAGGGCCCGCACTTCATCGGCCACCACGGCAAAGCCACGGCCCTGTTCACCGGCCCGGGCCGCTTCGATGGCCGCGTTGAGTGCCAGCAGGTTGGTCTGCTCGGCAATCGAGCGGATGGTGCCGAGGATCGACTGGATAGCGTTGCTATCGCGCTCCAGTTGCTGGATCGACTGGGCCGACTGCTCGATCTCCTGGCTCAGGCGGTCGACGCTGTTGACCGCCGCGTCGATCTGTTGCTGGCCTTCGCGGGCCTGTTGCTGGCCGCTGTCAGCCGATTGCGCGGCCTGGCTGCAGGAGCGGGCAACTTCGTTGGCGGTGGCGACCATTTCGTGGAATGCAGTGGAGACCATGTCCACGGCTTCACGCTGGCGCCCGGCAGCCTCGGCCATGTCGCTGGAAACCCGGGTAGAGCTGCTGGAGGTGCTGAGGATCTTGCTGGCGGCCGAGCCGATATGCTGGATCAGGCTGCGGATAGCGCCCAGGAACTGGTTGAACCAGTTGGCCAGTTGCGCGGTTTCATCACGGCCACGCACGTCGAGGTTGCGGGTCAGGTCGCCTTCGCCTTGGGCAATGTCTTCCAGGCCGCTGGTGACGCTGTTGATCGGGCGCACGATGAGTTTGGCGAAGGCTGCGCCGACCGCGGCGAACACAGCTGCCAGCACCACTGCGATGATGCCGATCAGCCAGGTGAGGCGGGTGGTGGTCTGCATCACTTCGCCTTGTTGGATCAGGCCGATGAAGGTCCAGCCCAGCTTTTCGTCAGGGTAGACGTTGGCCATGTAGCGTTGGCCATTGATTTCGACCTCGACCAGGCCCTTGCCGGCCTTGGCCAGTTCGGCATAGCCATCACCGAAGCTGGCCAGTTGCTTGAAGTTGTGGCTGGCATCGCGTGGGTCGACCATCACGTTGCCGTTGTTTTCCACCAGCATCAGGTAGCCGCTTTCGCCTAGTTTGATCTGCTTGACGATCTCGGTCAGGCCCTTGAGCGAAACGTCGATGTTGACCACGCCGCCCGGGTTGCCGAGCTGGTTGGCCACGGCGCGTACGGTGCTGATCAGTACGGCGTCGTCGGCGGCCCAGTAATAGGCACCGGTGCGCACGGTCTTGCCGGGGTTGGCCATGGCCAACTGGTACCACGGGCGCGGGCGCGGGTCGTAATTGACGAACTTCTGCCCGGCCGGCCAGCCGACGTAGCCGCCATCGCTTACGCCGTAGGACACATAGGCATAGCCTGGGTGAGACTCTGCCAGACGGGTGAAGAATTCCAGCAGTTGCTTGTCCTGATCGCCCAGCTCGTAGGACGGGTTGGCGCTCATGAATTTGTTCAGGTTGCCGCCGGTGGTCGCCACCATCGGTTGCGAAGCCAGGTAGGCGACGTTCTGGTCGATGCCCTGGAAGAAGATGTTCATCGCGTTGCTGACCTGGCGGATTTCTCGGCTGCTGCTGTCGAGGAAGCCGTCGCGGGCTTCACCACGCAGGTTGATCACCACCAAGGTGGCCACGAGGACGATGGGCAAGCCGGCGATGACCGCGAATGCCCAAGTCAGTTTCTGTTTGATGTTCATCGACGCTCCCGGAATTTATTTTTTGCACGCGAGGCAGGTACAACTACATCGGCAGCATCCGGGGAATTCTTAGGGAAAGTGCCCGTATTTATTGGGCGAAGTCGCATTTGGCGACTATTCGGTCGGCTTTGGGCTAATATGGCATACCAAAACAGTATGGCGGACTGATATCAGCACGCCATATGCCTTCATTGGCAGCAGCTTGCGCCATTGGCCAGGTCTTTCAGGATCGGGCAATCCGGCCGGTCGTCCCCCTGGCAGTGGGCGACCAGATCACCCAGGGTGTCTCGCAAACTGACCAGTTCGTCGATGCGCCGATTCAGCTCATCGATGTGCTGCATGGCCAAGGCCTTGACGTCGGCGCTGGCCCGTCCGCGGTCCTGCCACAGGGTCAGCAGCTTGCCCACTTCATCCAGAGAAAACCCGAGGTCACGGGAACGCTTGATGAAGGCCAGGCTGTGCAAGTCCTCGGCCTGGTACAAGCGGTAGCCACTGTCACTGCGCGTGGCCGGCTTGAGCAGGCCGATGGATTCGTAGTAGCGGATCATCTTGGTGCTGAGCCCGCTGCGGCGGGCGGCCTGGCCAATGTTCATCGGGCCTCCTGGGAGGTGCTGGTGGGTTTCCAAGTCTTCAGCCACAGGGCATTGCTGACCACGCTGACGCTGGACAGCGCCATGGCGGCGCCGGCGAGTACTGGGTTGAGATAGCCCAGTGCGGCCAGGGGAATGCCGATCAGGTTATAGATGAAGGCCCAGAACAGGTTCTGGCGGATTTTCGCATAGGTCTTGCGGCTGATTTCCAGAGCAGCGGGCACCAGGCGTGGGTCGCCACGCATCAGGGTGATGCCGGCCGCCTGCATGGCCACGTCGGTGCCACCGCCCATGGCGATGCCGATGTCGGCGGCGGCCAGGGCCGGGGCATCGTTGATGCCATCGCCGACCATCGCCACCACGCCGTCCTTTTTCAGGGCGGCCACGGTGGCGGCCTTGTCGGCCGGCAGCACTTCGGCATGTACATCGTCGATACCGAGCGCATCGGCCACCACCTGGGCGCTGCCGCGGTTGTCACCGGTCAGCAGGTGGCTGCTGATGTGGCGGGCGTGCAGGGCGGCGATGGCCTGCTCGGCACCAGGCTTGAGGCTGTCTCCGAAAGCGAACAGACCCAGCACGCGCGCAGCCGCGCCGCGTTCGATGAGCCACGACAGCGTTCGGCCTTCGGCTTCCCAGGCTTGAGCCTTGGCGGCCAGCTCGCCGGGTTGCAGGTTGCTTTCGTCGAGCAGGCGCCGGTTGCCCAGCGCCAGTTCGCGGCCTTCCACGCACCCGGCAATGCCGCGACCGGTAAGCGACTGGCTGGCAGTGACGGCGGGTACCTCAAGGCCTTGCTCGGTACAGGCGTCCAGCACCGCTTTGGCCAACGGGTGCTCGCTGCCGCGCTGCAGGGCACCGGCGAGACGGTGCAGGTCGGCGCTATCAACGGCCAGTGCCTGGCTGTGGACCACGCGCGGGCTGCCGGAGGTGAGGGTGCCGGTCTTGTCGAATACCACGCGATTGACCGCATGGGCACGCTCCAGTGCTTCGGCATCCTTGATCAAAATGCCGTGGCGGGCGGCAACGCCGGTGCCGGCCATGATCGCTGCTGGCGTAGCCAGGCCCAAGGCGCAGGGGCAGGCGATCACCAGCACGGCGACCGCATTGATCAGGGCGGTTTCCAGCGGCGCACCGGCCAGCCACCAGCCGATCAAGGTGAGCAGTGCCAGCACCAGCACTGCGGGCACGAACACTTGGCTGACCCGGTCGACCAGTTTCTGGATCGGCGCCTTGGCGGCTTGTGCGTCTTCGACCAGGCGGATGATCCGGGCCAGCACGGTCTCCGTGCCCAGGGCCTGGGTACGCACCAGTAGCCGGCCTTCACCGTTGATGGCACCGCCGGTGACACTGTCGCCGGCTTGCTTGGGGACCGGTAGGCTCTCGCCGCTGATCAGTGCTTCGTCCGCGTGGCTGCTGCCTTCTTCCACTGTGCCGTCGACCGGGAAGCGTTCGCCGGGTTTGACCAGTACCAGGTCGCCCAAGCGCAACTGGGCGATTGCCACGTCTTCTTCGCGGCCGTCGATGACGCGCACGGCACGTTCCGGGCGCAGCGCTTCGAGGGCGCGGATGGCGCTGGCGGTCTGGCGCTTGGCGCGGCTTTCGAGGTATTTGCCCAGCAATACCAGGGCGATGACCACCGCCGAAGCCTCGAAATAAAGGTGGGGTGCCATGCCGGCCGGGGCCTTGACCCACTGGTACAGGCTCAGGCCATAACCCGCGCTGGTGCCAAGGGCGACCAGCAGGTCCATGTTACCGGTACCAGCGCGCACTGCTTTGTAGGCGGCTTTGTAGAAGCGTGCACCGAGAATGAATTGCACCGGAGTGGCCAGCACGAACTGCGCCCAGGCGGGGAGCATCCAGTGCAGGCCGAATGGTTGCACCAGCATCGGCAGCACCAGTGGCAGGGCCAGTAACACTGCGGCAACGACAGCCAGGCGCTCGTTGCGCAGGCGGCGTTGGGCATCCTGCTGATCACCCTTGGCCGCTTGCGGCAGGCTGGCGCTGTAGCCAGCTTTTTCGACGGTGGTAATCAGCAGCGAGTCATCGAGCGCCTGCAGCACTTCGACATGGGCACGTTCACTGGCCAGGTTGACGCTCACGTGTTCGACTCCCGGCAGCTTGGCAAGCGCGCGCTCCACTCGGCCGACGCAACTGGCGCAGGTCATGCCGCTGATCTGCAGCTCCACGGTTCGGGTCGGCACGCCATAGCCGGCGCCGCGCACGGCTTCGACCAGGGCTGGCAGGCTATCGGCCGGGGCTTGGACCCTGGCTTGTTCGGTGGCGAGGTTGACGCTGACTTGATCAGCGCCGCTGACTTTACGCAGGGCGCGCTCGACACGGCCAGCGCAGCTGGCGCAGGTCATGCCGGAGATCGGCAGGTCGAACGTGGTAGATGCAGGCATGGCTCTCCTCCTTGGCAGGGCTTCAGCATCAGCATCAACCTTGCCATGCAGGGAAGGTCAATAGCCCAGGCCGGCGCGCTTCAACTCAAGGCCATTGTGGCCCATGGCAATACGGTATTTGCTGATCTGGCCCGCTTGCAGGTTGAGTCGCGTGCTGCGTTGGTCCTCGATGCCGGGGGCGCAGCCAGGCATTTGCCCAGGCAGCAGGCGCAGGCGCACGTCGACTGGGCCGGGCGGCAGGTTGAAGGACGTGGACTGTTCCTGGAACACGCGGCCGGAGAGCTGATCATTGAGGTACACGCCGATCTCGCAGCTGGTGGCCACTTCCAGGCGCTCCCGGGAAATGATCAGCACGCTGTAGTCCGAGTTGCTCTCGGCGCTGGCCGGTGGCACTGCGGCCAGCGCGGCCAACAGCCCGACGACGCCCACTGCTGTCCTGAACATGAAGAATCTCCTGCTTGCACAAATCGACAAAGGCGCAGCTTGGCTGAGGTCCGCGCGGATTTCCAGCCCGGCCGTTTCACGTAGAACTTGACCTTGCCCCGATGGCAAGCTTGAAGCTGGCTCAAACCCTGAAGGAGGCAGTACCCATGCAAGTGTTCAATGTTCAAGGCATGACCTGTGGCCATTGTGTGAAAGCAGTGACTCGCGCGGTACAGGAGCAGGATGCGCAGGCCAAGGTAGAAGTCGATCTGGCTGGCCAGCAGGTGCGGGTGTTGAGTGCGCTGGCGCCGGAGCAGGTGCTGGCAGCGATCCGGGAAGAAGGCTATCAGGCCGAAGTAGCCTGAGCTGGCCTCATCGCGGGGGGAAGTCAGTTGCCACGGGATGGCCTGTGGCAACTGACGGGTGGCGTGCAAGGCGACGCTATTTTATTGCAAATGTTTTCATGCCGAGGGTAGTCACAGCAGGTAGACTTGGCGGCTTGCTTAGCCTGCTATGGATTCCTGATGAACCTGCGAATGGTGCTGATTCTGGGCGCACTGAGTGCGTTCGGGCCCTTGGCGATCGACTTTTACCTGCCCGCCTTCCCGGCCATGGCGCAGGCGTTCGCTACCGATGAAAAACACATACAGGCCACCTTGGCGGCCTACTTCCTCGGCTTGTCGATCGGCCAGCTGGCCTACGGGCCGGTAGCCGACCGCTTTGGCCGCCGCAAGCCGCTGCTGTTCGGCGTGGCGCTGTTCACCTTGGCTTCGCTGGCCTGTGCCTACGCACCCAACCTCGACACCTTGATCGTGGCGCGCTTTGTACAGGCACTGGGCGGTTGCGCCGGCATGGTGCTGTCGCGGGCGATTGTCAGTGACAAGTGCGACCCGGTAGCTTCGGCCAAGGTGTTCTCCCAGTTGATGTTGGTGATGGGCCTGGCACCGATCCTCGCGCCGATGCTGGGCGGGGTCTTGGTGAACGTGTCTGGTTGGCAGTCGATCTTCCTCGCGCTGAGCCTGTTCAGCGCTGCCAGCCTGTTTGCGGTAAGCCTGGGCCTGCCGGAGAGCCTGCCTGCGCACATGCCGCGCCAGCCGCTGTCAGGTGCATTGCGCCAGTACCTGCGGTTGTTGGCCGATCGTGTGTTCATGGGGCACGCCTTGACCGGCGGTATCGCCATTGCTGGCATGTTTGCCTACATCGCCGGTTCGCCTTTCGTATTCATCAAGCTCTATGGCGTACCAGCGGAGCACTATGGCTGGCTGTTCGGCACCAACGCCGCAGGCTTCATTCTGGTAGCCCAGGTCAATGCGCGCCTGCTGGCCAAGCGAGGCCCGGCGTTCCTGTTGGTGCGTGCAGTCTGGCTGTACCTCGCGGCGGGGCTGGTACTGCTGGGCGTGGCAGCCTTGCGACCGGCACAGTTGTGGCCATTGCTGGTGCCACTGTTCGTCTGCATTGCCAGCCTGGGTTGCATCATCCCCAACGCTTCGGCCTGCGCCATGAGCGGCCAAGGCGCGCGGGCAGGCAGTGCCTCTGCACTGATGGGCTGCGTGCAGTTCAGTGTTGCGGCCAGCGCGGCGTCGCTGGTCGGCGTGCTGCATGACGGCAGCGCAGTGCCCATGACCTTGGTGATCAGCTTGTGCGGGGCGCTGGTGGTCAGTGTCGCGCTGTTGACCCGGCGCCTACAGGCCACGCGTCCGGCATGAGTGGGTGAGGTGCCTGCAGGCGGGTTTCCAGGGTGGCGACGAAGGCGCGTGCTTCGGCTTCGCTGCGGAAACTCACCACATGCTGGTCGAGCCTCACCTGCCAGGGGCAGTTGGGGTTACGGTTCGACGCGCTGACGACAATCTTCATCGTGGCATACCTCCATATGAGGGGGAGAGCGGATCAAGTGTAGCGCTGCGGTCACTTGGCGCCATGGCCTGAATCGGTGTCCTGACTGGCGGTCGGGGCACAATCTCACGGGCTTGTCTGACCTTTCTGGGGGCTACGCCTGGATTGCTGTGGAAGCTTCGCTTTGATCTGCGCTATTTGATGAAGCACGCTGTCGGCAGAATCGCGGCCCGCCCTGGGCCATTCTTCCTCATGTCCTGTATTTTCCTCCCTGCGTCACGTTGCAGCAGCTTCAAGCGCAGTTTTGACTTGCTTGAGGGTTGCCCTACCCAGCGCCGCTTGAGCCTGTCGTGGTATGAGCTGGGTTGCCGGAAGGGGCACGGGTGCGGCTTATACTGCCCCCCGAGCAGTTGGACTGGGGGCGATCAGCGTAGTGATGACTGACCTCTGGAAACCAGACGTGATCATGCGGGGAGATATAGGGACATGAATGCAGTCAGCAGTATCAGTCAGATTGCCGGCCTGATGGCCGACCCCAAGCGCAGTGCGATGTTATGGGCGCTCATCGATGGCACACCGCGGCCGACCGATGAGCTGGCGATGATGACCGGGCTTACCTCGTCTTCGGCCTGCGCTCACCTTTCGTTACTGTCTTCGGCGGGCCTGCTCAGGCTTGAGGCGCGCGGCCGCAAACGCTACTTCCGTCTCGCTACCCCGCAGGTGGGGGTAGCTGTCGAAGCGTTGGCAAGTGTCCAGTTGGCGTCGGGAAAAGGGCCGCGTACAGAGGTGCTGCAATTGCCAGTGTCTATGCGCAGGGCACGCCGCTGCGGCGATCATCTGGGCGGCGAACTGGCGGGTGAACTGTATCACCGGCTGGTGGTGGCGGGCTGGCTGGAGGGTAACGAGCGGGAGCTGATGGTCAGCGACAACGGGCGAACGCAACTGGCTGCCATAGGCGTCTACATCGACGCGCTGGCGTCGCGGCAGCAGCACAGCTGTGTGATCTGCCATTGCAATGAGTGGAGCGACCAAGGGCCGCACTTGGGCGGCAGCCTTGGCCGGGCTTTGCTCACACTGTTTCTGCAGTCTGGCTGGATACGCGAGCCCGAAGGCACGCGGGTATTGCAGATTTCCGCCGAGGGTGTGCAGCAGATCAACCACATAGCCCGCGTGACGACCGTGCAGGTCGGTTAGCGGCTTCAGACCAGGCGAGCATCCAGGCTGTTTTGCGCCAGGCGGCGGGCCTGGTCTTCGGTCATGCCCAGGTGGGTGTGCAGGGCGTGGAAGTTCTCTGTGACGTAACCGCCGAAGTAGGCCGGGTCGTCCGAGTTCACCGTCACCTTTACGCCGCGCTCGAGCATGTCGAGGATGTTGTGCTGGCTCATATGGTCGAACACGCAAAGCTTGGTGTTCGACAACGGGCAGACGGTGAGCGGGATCTGCTCATCGATGATGCGTTGCATCAGGCGTTCATCTTCTATGGCGCGTACGCCGTGGTCGATGCGCTTGATCTTCAGCAGGTCGAGGGCTTCCCAGATGTACTCGGGTGGGCCTTCCTCACCGGCGTGGGCAACGGCCACGAAGCCCTCGCTGCGGGCACGGTCGAACACGCGCTGGAACTTGCTCGGCGGGTGGCCCATTTCCGAGCTGTCCAGGCCGACGGCGATGAAGGCGTCACGGAAGGGCAGGGCCTGGTCGAGGGTTTTTTGCGCTTCGTCTTCACTGAGGTGGCGCAGGAAACTGAGGATCAGGCCGCTGCTGATGCCCAGTTGCTCGCGACCATCTTTCAGCGCCTGGTTGATGCCATTGAGCACGACTTCGAACGGGATACCGCGGTCGGTGTGGGTCTGCGGGTCGAAGAACGGTTCGGTGTGGATAACATTCTGCGCCTTGCAGCGCTGCAGGTAGGCCCAGGTCAGGTCGTAGAAGTCCTGCTCGGTGCGCAGCACGTCCGCGCCCTGGTAATACAGGTCGAGGAATTCCTGCAGGTTATTGAAGGCGTAGGCGCTGCGAAGCGTTTCCACGTCGTTCCATGGCAGGGCAATCTTGTTACGCTCGGCCAGGGCGAACAGCAGTTCAGGTTCCAGCGAACCTTCAAGGTGCAGGTGCAGTTCTGCCTTGGGCAGGGCATTCAGCCAGTCATACATAAGGGGGATGTCTCAAATCAGGTACGGTTGCCGCCATTCTACAGGGCCTGGCCGGGCATTGCGCCCGGCCGGTCGGTATTCACCTCACCAGGTGAGCGGCTCGCCTTTGTAGTTGATGAAGCGCAGGCCACCGTTGCCGCTGTGTGCCTTGATCTGTTCGAGCATTCCACGGGTGCTGGTGAGTACGTCGATTTCGGCGTTTTCGCCGCCCATGTCGGTCTTCACCCAGCCTGGGTGCATGGCCAGCACGCAGAGGTCGGGGCGCTGCAATTCGACCACGAAACTGTTGATCATCGAATTGAGCGCAGCCTTGCTGGCCTTGTAAAGGCAGATCTCGCCGCCGTCGGGGATGGTCACGCTGCCCAGGATCGAGCTCATGAACGCCAGCACGCCGCTGCCTTCGCGCACTTGGCCGGCCAGGCGACGGGCTAGGCGGATCGGCGCCACGGCGTTGGTCATGAACAGGTCGCCGATGGCCTGGGCCTGTACGCTTTCCAGGTCTTGCGGCAAGGGGCCCATGACCCCGGCGTTGACGAACACCAGGTCGAACACCTGGCCTTGCAGGCGCTGCTTGAGGCTGTCGAGTTGCGCGGTGTCGTTCATTTCCAGTTGCTCGACACGTACGCCGGGCACATTGGCAAGGCCGCCAGGTTGCTGCGGGTTGCGTACTGTAGCGGTGATGTTCCAGCCGTCTTCGTGCAGGCGGTTTACCAAGCCGAGGCCGAGGCCGCGGGAGGCGCCGATGATGAGGGCAGTTCTTGAAATTGCCATCGGAACATTCCTTTATCGGTGTAGGGAAAAGGAATTGAGCATACTGCAGAGTTACCGAAGGCGCCCGTTTAACCATTGGTTAAAAAACGTACAGTTCCACTTGGCCGTTAGCTGGCGGGCGCCCGGCGTGTTGGCTAACGGGTTATCCACAGGCTGATCCACAGTAAATGTGCGCAAGCACAGTGGAGGCCGCGCTGTAGCGGGCCTGACGTATTTGGGATAACTCGCCAAAGGTCAGTCGCTTACGGCTGTCATCAAACAGTGATCAAAATATGCTCAATGCTCTGCAGGCCTTGCCGGACATAGGCTGTAAAGGAATGCCCCAAGCTTATCCACAGGCCGGCCCACAGTAGATGTGGGCAAGTTTCAGCGCGCTTCGAGGATGATCCGGCCGCGGCTCAGATCGGCCAGCTGCTGTTGCAGGGCAGGTTGATGCTCGGCACCGACGGCAACCTGAAGGTCCACGCCATTGGCAGTGAACTGCTCGTCCAGCACCAGGCCATCCACATCGGCCAGGCGCAGTTTCACAAGTGCCAGTTCGCTGAACGAGCAGCTGCAGTGGTATTCGCTGCGTTGAATCAACAGGCGTTTCGGCGCTTGTTGCAGGCACTTGTTGGCGCCACCGCCATAGGCGCGAGCCAGCCCGCCGGTGCCCAGCTGAATGCCGCCGTACCAGCGGATCACCAGCACCACCACCTGGTCGCAGTCCTGAGCTTCGATTGCCGCAAGGATCGGCCTTCCGGCGGTACCGCCGGGCTCGCCATCGTCATTGCTGCGGTATTGCCCGCCGATCTTCCAGGCCCAGCAGTTGTGCGTGGCGGCCAGGTCGCTGTGGCGTTCGATGAAGCTCATCGCCTCGGTGGCACTGTTGATCGGGCCGGCGAGGGTGATGAAGCGGCTCTTGCGGATTTCCTCGCGAAATTCGCAGAGGTCGAGCAGGGTAGAAGGCATAGGTGAACGTCAGGCACTCGGCTTGATGCCGCAGCCCTTGAGAATGATGTGGATAAGGTTGTTGCTGGCATCTTCCATGTCTTGCTTGGTCAAGCGGCTGCGGCCGGTGACCTGGCAGATCTGGGTGGCGAAGTCGGCATAGTGCTGGGTGCTGCCCCAGAGCAGGAAAATCAGGTGCACAGGGTCGACCGTGTCCATTTTGCCGGCATCCATCCAGGCCTGGAACACGGCGGCCCGGCCGCGGAACCATTCGCGGTAGTCGGCGCTGAAGTACTCGGTCAGGCAGGTGCCACCGCTGATCACTTCCATCGCGAAGATACGCGAGGCCTGCGGGTTGCGTCGGGAGAACTCCATCTTGGTGCGGATGTAGTGGCTAAGCGCTTCGCCCGGGTCGTCCTCGACGCTCAGGGCGTTGAAGGTGCTGTCCCACAGCTCGATGATGTTGCTCAGCACGGCGATGTAGAGGCCGAGCTTGTTGGTGAAGTAGTAATGCAGGTTGGCCTTGGGCAAGCCGGCTTTCAGCGCGATGGTGTTCATGCTGGTGCCTTTGAACCCATGGCGGGCGAATTCGTCTTCGGCGGCCTGGATGATGGCCTGTTCGTTCTTCTGGCGGATGCGGCCGGCGGGCTTGCCCGAGGCGGCGAGGCGATGCGCAGGGACTTCTAGGGTCATGGACGATTCCGGACGGGTCTGTGGCAACGAATGTCGGACAAGATTACCTGCCTGTGCTGGCGTGACAAGCCTTAGCGTCAGAAGCTGGCATCAGCGTGTCGCAGCCAGGCTTTCCAGGAAGCTTTCCAGCACCAGGTTCGGCCGCCGCCCTTTGCGGGTAACCCAGCTCAGGCTGAGGTCGTAGAAGCGTTGCGCCGGCTTGAGTGCACGCAGGCGACCTTGCTGGACCCAGAAGGTCGCGTAGTGGTCGGGCAGGTAGCCGATGTAGCGCCCGGTGAGGATCAGGAACGCCATGCCTTCGCGGTCCGAGGCGCTGGCGGTGCAGTTGAGTGCCTGGTAGTGCGCCTGGATTTCCGCGGGCAGCCGAAAGGTCGGCGCTATCGCCTCCTGGCTGTTCAGGCGGTCATCGTCGATCTGCTGGTTGTCGGCGTAAAACAAGGGATGGCCAACCGCGCAGTAAAGTTGTGAGCGTTCGCTGTACAGCGATTGGTATTCCAGGCCGGACAGTGGGCTGGTCTGCGGTACCACGCCGACGTGCAGGCTGCCATCCAATACCCCTTGCTCGACTTGGCTGGGGGCAATCATGCGGATCTGGATGCGCACTTCCGGGCCGCGGTCCTTGAGTTCGGCGAGGGCATGGGTGATGCGCATGTGCGGCAGGGTGACCAGGTTGTCGGTCAGGCCGATGTTGAGTTCGCCGCGCAAATGTTGGTGCAGGCCGTTGACTTCGGTGCGAAAGGTTTCCAGCGCACTGAGCAACTGCAGGGCAGAGTGGTAGACCTCGCGGCCTTCTTCAGTCAACGAGAAGCCGGCACGGCCGCGCTGGCACAGGCGCAAACCCAGGCGTTGCTCAAGGTCGTTCATCTGCTGGCTGATGGCCGAACGGCCGATCCCCAGCACGTTTTCAGCAGCCGAGAAGCCGCCGCACTCAACGACGCTCCGGTAGATTTTCAGCAGGCGGATGTCGAAATCGCTGACTTGTGCGAGGGGGGCGGGACGTCGGCTCATAAGTTTAGTCTTGCGCTACCTGAAGATTAGAAATGTAGTCTTTTTCAGACTTTATCCGCGTGCGAATTTAGCTGCAACAACATCCATCGTTGCCTAATCGTCTTCCGAGGAACCGCCGATGAACATGCCCGAAACCGCTCCCACCGGTATCGCCAGCCAGCTGAAGCTGGATGCCCACTGGATGCCCTACACCGCCAACCGTAACTTCCAGCGCGACCCGCGCCTGATCGTGGCGGCCGAAGGCAACTACCT
Organism: Pseudomonas sp. NBRC 111123; assembly: GCF_001320205.1. Lineage (NCBI taxonomy): Bacteria > Pseudomonadati > Pseudomonadota > Gammaproteobacteria > Pseudomonadales > Pseudomonadaceae > Pseudomonas > Pseudomonas sp. NBRC 111123. The sequence continues at coordinate 2,973 of NZ_BCAZ01000029.1, read as the reverse complement.
GGTCGATGACAAGGGGCGCAAGATTTTCGACGCCCTCTCTGGTCTGTGGACCTGTGGCGCCGGGCATACCCGTAAGGAAATCACCGAAGCGGTCGCACGCCAGGTCGGTACCCTCGATTATTCCCCTGCGTTCCAGTTCGGCCACCCGCTGTCGTTCCAGCTGGCCGAGAAGATCGCCGAGCTGACGCCCGGTGACCTGAATCACGTCTTCTATACCAACTCTGGCTCCGAGTGCTGCGACACCGCGCTGAAGATGGTACGTGCCTACTGGCGCCTGAAAGGCCAGGCCACCAAGACCAAGATCATTGGCCGTGCCCGTGGTTATCACGGGGTGAACATTGCCGGTACCAGCCTGGGTGGCGTCAACGGCAACCGCAAGATGTTCGGCCAACTGCTGGATGTCGACCACCTGCCTCACACCGTGCTGCCGGTGAACGCCTTCTCCAAAGGCATGCCGGAAGAGGGCGGTATCGCCCTGGCAGATGAAATGCTCAAGCTGATCGAACTGCACGATGCCTCGAACATCGCGGCGGTGATCGTCGAGCCGCTGGCCGGTTCTGCCGGGGTGCTGCCACCGCCGAAGGGTTACCTGAAGCGTCTGCGTGAAATCTGTACCCAGCACAACATCCTGTTGATTTTCGACGAAGTCATCACCGGCTTCGGTCGCATGGGCGCCATGACCGGCTCCGAGGCCTTTGGTGTCACACCTGACCTGATGTGCATCGCCAAGCAGGTCACCAACGGTTCCATTCCGATGGGCGCGGTGATCGCCACCAGCGAGATCTACCAGACCTTCATGAACCAGCCGACCCCGGAATATGCTGTGGAATTCCCCCACGGTTATACCTACTCGGCTCACCCTGTAGCCTGCGCCGCCGGTCTTGCCGCGCTCGACCTGCTGCAGAAGGAAAGCCTGGTGCAGTCAGCTGCCGAACTGGCGCCGCACTTCGAGAAGCTGCTGCATGGCGTCAAGGGCACCAAGAACATCGTCGACATCCGTAACTACGGCCTGGCCGGCGCGATCCAGATCGCTGCCCGCGACGGTGATGCCATCGTGCGTCCGTATGAAGCGGCCATGAAACTGTGGCAAGCCGGCTTCTATGTACGCTTCGGTGGCGACACCCTGCAGTTTGGCCCGACCTTCAATACCCAGCCGCAGGAGCTGGACCGCCTGTTCGACGCGGTCGGTGAAGCCCTGAACAAGATCGACTGATCTTGCCGATTTTGACGTAGGGCGCGTGAGCCAATTACGCGCCTGCCTCAACCTTCTTTATCTGGAGTTTTGCATGAGCATTGTTCAGCACCTGATTCACGGCGAACTGGTTACCAAGGGCGAGCGTACCGCCGATGTCTTCAACCCCTCCACCGGCCAGGCGGTACGCAAGGTCGAACTGGCCAGCCGCGCGACCGTGCAGGAAGCCATTGACTCTGCCAAGGCCGCCTTCCCGGCCTGGCGCAACACCCCGCCGGCCAAGCGCGCCCAGGTGATGTTCCGTTTCAAGCAACTGCTGGAGCAGAACGAAGCCCGTATCTCGCAGATGATCAGCGAAGAGCACGGCAAGACCTTGGAGGACGCTGCCGGTGAATTGAAGCGTGGCATTGAGAACGTCGAGTTCGCCTGTGCCGCTCCAGAGGTGTTGAAAGGTGAATACAGCCGCAACGTCGGCCCGAACATCGATGCCTGGTCCGACTTCCAGCCGCTGGGCGTGGTTGCTGGTATCACCCCGTTCAACTTCCCAGCCATGGTGCCACTGTGGATGTACCCGCTGGCCATTGCCTGCGGTAACGCTTTTATCCTCAAACCCTCCGAGCGCGACCCGAGCTCCACCCTGTTCATCGCCCAACTGCTGCTGGAGGCTGGCCTGCCGAAGGGTATCCTCAACGTGGTACACGGTGACAAGGAAGCGGTCGACGCACTGATCGAAGCACCGGAAGTGAAAGCACTGAGCTTCGTCGGTTCGACCCCGATTGCCGAATACATCTATGCCGAAGGCACCAAGCGCGGCAAGCGCGTGCAGGCCCTGGGTGGTGCGAAGAACCACGCGGTGCTGATGCCTGATGCCGACCTGGACAATGCGGTAAGCGCTTTGATGGGCGCGGCCTACGGTTCGTGCGGCGAGCGTTGCATGGCTATCTCGGTGGCGGTGTGCGTAGGTGATCAGGTTGCCGATGCACTGATTGCCAAGCTGGAACCGCAGATCAAGGCGCTGAAGATTGGCGCTGGCACGTCGTGTGGCCTGGACATGGGCCCGCTGGTAACTGCTGCAGCCCGTGACAAGGTTGTCGGTTACATTGACGATGGTGTTGCAGCTGGCGCCAAGCTGGTGGTGGATGGCCGTGGCTTGCGTGTGGCAGGTAATGAAGATGGTTACTTCGTCGGTGGCACGCTGTTCGACAACGTGACCCCTGAGATGCGCATCTATAAAGAAGAGATCTTCGGCCCAGTGCTGTGCGTGGTGCGTGTGAACAGCCTGGAGCAGGCCATGCAGCTGATCAACGACCACGAGTACGGCAACGGTACTTGCATCTTCACCCGTGACGGTGAAGCGGCGCGCCTGTTCTGCGATGAGATTGAAGTGGGCATGGTCGGCGTGAACGTGCCACTGCCGGTGCCGGTTGCCTACCACAGCTTCGGTGGCTGGAAGCGTTCACTGTTCGGTGACCTGCATGCCTACGGCCCGGATGGTGTGCGTTTCTATACCCGTCGCAAGGCGATCACCCAGCGCTGGCCGCAGCGTGCCAGCCATGAGGCATCGCAGTTTGCATTCCCTAGCTTGTAAGGCATGAGATGAAGCGGGGAGGCCGACAGGCCTCCCCGCTTTGTTTTTCAGCGATATTGAAGTTTCTTGAAATTAAGGGTTGACGGGGTCTCGAATCCCCTTATAATGCGCCCCACTTCCAGCGACATCGGAACGACAAACTCCTTGAGATTCAATGAGTTAGGTAGTTAAGGTGATGCTGGAGGGGCTTCGA
>NZ_BCAZ01000028.1:0-76209 GCF_001320205.1 Pseudomonas sp. NBRC 111123 | reverse complement strand
TTGATGACCCTGTGGGAGCGGGTTTACCCGCGAAGAGGCCGGGCCAGGCAATACAAGGCCCATCCAGCTTCAGCGTTGCTGCAGGCGCCTGTTCCAGTCCCCGGCATGGCTGCGGCTGCAGGCCTCTTCACTGTCGAAGCGCACATGCCAGGCCACGTGATCCAGCGTCACACCCGCTTGCTCGAGCGCCTGGGCGGTCAGCGCCAGCATGCGCCCCTTGGCCGCACCCGCCAGCGCGACGGTTTTATCGGCTTCGCGCTCGAACACCCAGGTAATCCGAAGGCTGGCCGGAAAATCTTCCGGGGCCAGCCGATGGGTCAGCCAGCTGAACCCGACGATCTCGGCCTTTGCGGTTTCGCAGGCCTCGGTCAGGCAGGCGACCAATTCGCGCTCCAGGCGCGCCAGGTCGCGTTTGCTCATGGCTTTCACTGGGCAGCCTCGTCATCAATTTGCTGGCAGAAGCGCAACAGGTTGCCGAACGGGTCGCGAATCTGCATCTGCAAGCCCCAGTCGACCCGTTCGGCCTGGGGGCGGGCATAGCCGTACTGCTTGTCCAGCAGTTCGCGCTCCAGCGCCAGCAGGTCCTCGGTAAGGGCAAACACGGTCGAGCCCGGGCAGGCGTCACCGTGGTGTTCGCTCAGGTGCAGGATCAGCCCGTCGCGGTGGATCTGCGCGTATAGCGGCAGGTCCGGGCTGAAACGGTGTTCCCAGTCGAGCTGGAAGCCCAGGAAGTCCACATAGAACTCCTTGGCCTTGTCCACCGAGAAGATACGCAGTACCGGAATGGCGGGGGCGAGGGGCATGGCGGTTCCTTGGCCAAAGGCAAAACACAGACTGTAACGCAGCACCGAAAGAGGGCCAAGCGTTGCCCCTGCAATGTGCGTCATCGCCCTGCATGCCCCACGCCAGAGCCTTCACCGTGAAGGTTTCATCTTCATTCACCTGCGAAGTTGGCCCGCAACCTGCTATATCCAGCCAGCGAAATTTGATCGAGTGGTCAGTCCTTTTTCACCCACGGGTGATGCACATGACCCTCTAAACGGCCTCAAGGCCACAGAAATCAAGGGGCCGCAGGATGTCGCTCGCGGAGCAGATCGAACCATCGGAACAGGACGCTGGCTGGAGCGCGCACCTGCAGTTGCGCTTCGTCGAGCGCAACGGCGTGACCCGCCTTGGTGCGCGCCGTCATTTCGGCCCGCTTTTGGTGCAGCGCCCGTTCTATCCAGAAGGCGCGCCGTGCCACGTTTATGTGCTGCACCCGCCTGGTGGCATCGTCGCCGGCGACCGGCTGGAGCTGGACATCCACCTCGAACCGGGCAGCCACGCGCTGCTGACCATGCCCGGGGCCAGCAAGTTCTACCGCAGCATCGGCCCTACCGCGCGGCTGGCCCAGCGCTTTCACCTGCAGGCCGGCAGCACGCTGGAGTGGCTCCCCCAGGACAGCATCTTCTTCAATGGCGCCCGCGCCAGCCTCGACAGCCGCTTCACCCTCGAACCCGGTGCCAGGCTGCTGGCCTGGGAAACCCTGTGCCTGGGCCGGCCAGTGATGAACGAGCGCTTCGAGCTGGGCGCACTGGACAGCCGCTTGTGCATCGCGTTGCCCGGCGACCCCGGCCTGCACGAGCGCCTGCGCATTGCAGGTGGGCAACTGGCCAAGGTCGGTGGCCACCCGCTGGTCGCCACCTTCTGCGCATCGCCCGCGACCCCGGCCGTGCTGGAGCAGGTGCGAGCGCTGCTCGATGAACTTGATACCCCCGCAGGCGCGACCTTGCTTGGCCCGCTGCTGGTGATCCGCCTGCTCGATCACGACAACCAACACTTGCAACACACCCTGCAGCGCCTCTGGCACGCCCTGCGCCCGGCCGTTCTCGGCCTGGCCGCTTGCCCGCCGCGCATCTGGGCCACTTGAGAGAGCGCCATGGAGCTGACCCCGAGAGAGAAAGACAAACTGCTGCTGTTCACCGCCGCGCTGCTGGCCGAACGGCGCCTGGCCCGTGGCCTGAAGCTCAACTACCCGGAGGCCGTGGCGCTGATCAGTGCCGCGGTGCTCGAAGGCGCCCGTGATGGCCGCACGGTGGCCGAGCTGATGAGCCTGGGCCGCGAAGTGATCGGCCGTGAGCAGGTCATGGAGGGCGTTGCCGAAATGCTGCATGACGTGCAGGTCGAGGCGACCTTCCCCGACGGCACCAAGCTGGTGACCGTACACGACCCCATCGTCTGACCTGGAGCAGGAGCCCAGCATGATCCCAGGTGAAATTCAGGTCGCCGCTGGCGACATCGAACTCAACGTCGGCCGTGACACGGTCAGCGTCAGCGTGGCCAACCACGGCGACCGGCCGGTGCAGGTCGGTTCGCACTACCACTTCTACGAGGTCAACGATGCGCTGGTGTTCGAGCGCGCGCCGACCCGTGGTTTTCGGCTCGATATCCCGGCCGGCACCGCCGTGCGCTTCGAACCGGGCCAGTCGCGCACCGTGCAGCTGGTGGCCTACGCCGGCAAGCGCGAAGTGTATGGCTTCCAGGGCAAGGTGAATGGCGCACTGGAGGGCAGGGCATGAGCCGTATTTCCCGTCGGGCCTACGCCGACATGTTCGGCCCCACCGTCGGCGACCGCGTGCGCCTGGCCGACACGGCGCTGTGGGTGGAGGTCGAGAAGGACTTCACAATCTATGGCGAAGAGGTCAAGTTCGGTGGCGGCAAGGTCATCCGCGACGGCATGGGGCAGGGCCAGATGCTCGCTGCCGAGGCCATGGACCTGGTCCTGACCAATGCCCTGATCATCGACCACTGGGGCATCGTCAAGGCCGATATCGGCGTCAAGCACGGGCGCATCGCGGCTATCGGCAAGGCCGGCAACCCCGATGTGCAACCGGGCGTGACCGTGCCGGTCGGCCCAGGCACCGAAGTGATCGCTGCCGAGGGCAAGATCGTCACCGCAGGCGGCATTGACTCGCATATCCACTTCATCTGCCCTCAGCAGGTGGAGGAGGCGCTGACCAGCGGCGTCACCACGTTCATCGGCGGCGGCACCGGCCCGGCCACCGGCACCAACGCCACTACCTGCACACCGGGGCCATGGTACCTGGCGCGCATGCTCCAGGCTGCCGACTGCCTGCCGATCAACATCGGCCTGTTGGGCAAGGGCAACGCCTCGCGCCCTGAAGCGCTGCGCGAGCAGATCGCCGCTGGCGCGGTGGGCCTGAAGCTGCACGAAGACTGGGGCTCGACCCCGGCCGCCATCGATTGCTGCCTGGGCGTGGCCGAAGAGATGGACATCCAGGTGGCGATCCACACCGACACCTTGAACGAGTCGGGCTGCATCGAGGACACCCTGGCCGCCATTGGCGACCGCACCATCCATACCTTCCATACCGAGGGTGCCGGTGGCGGCCACGCGCCAGACATCATCCGTGCGGCGGGGCAGGCCAACGTGCTGCCGTCCTCGACCAACCCGACCCTGCCGTACACGGTCAACACTGTCGACGAGCACCTGGACATGCTCATGGTCTGCCACCATCTGGACCCGAGCATTGCCGAGGACGTGGCGTTCGCCGAGTCGCGCATCCGCCGCGAGACCATCGCCGCCGAAGACATCCTCCACGACATGGGCGCCTTCGCCATGACTTCGTCCGACTCCCAGGCCATGGGCCGGGTCGGTGAAGTGGTGTTGCGCACCTGGCAGGTCGCGCACCAGATGAAGCTGCGCCGCGGCCCGCTGGCGCCGGACACCGGCTACAGCGACAACTTCAGGGTCAAGCGCTACATCGCCAAGTACACCATCAACCCGGCGCTGACCCATGGCATCGCCCATGAAGTCGGTTCAGTAGAGGTGGGCAAGCTGGCCGACCTGGTGTTGTGGGCGCCGGCTTTCTTCGCGGCCAAGCCGGCCCTGGTGATCAAGGGCGGGATGATCGCCACTGCGCCGATGGGCGACATCAACGGCTCGATCCCGACCCCGCAGCCTGTGCACTACCGGCCGATGTTCGGCGCCATGGGCGCGGCCCGCCACGCCACACGCATGACCTTCCTGCCCCAGGCCGCCATGGACCGTGGCCTGCACCAGGAACTGGGGCTACAGAGCCTGATCGGCGTGGCGCACGGCTGCCGCAGGGTGCGCAAGGCCGACATGGTCCACAACACCTTGCAGCCAGTGATCGAAGTCGATTCACAGACTTACCAGGTACGCGCCGACGGCGAGTTGCTGGTCTGCGAGCCGGCTAGTGAACTGCCGCTTGCGCAGCGTTATTTCCTGTTTTGAAGGAGTGAAGATGATAGTCCTGACCCGCCGGATAGAGGCATCCGAGACCGTCACCGGCAGCGTGACCCTGGACGTCGACAGCCGCATAAAAAGCCGCTTGCGCGTGACCCTCGACGACGGCCGCGAAGCCGGCCTGATGCTCGAGCGTGGCCACCTGCTGCGCGGCGGCGAGTTGCTCGCCGATGCCGCAGGAAGCCAGGTGATTCGCGTGATGGCTGCACCTGAAGCGGTGTCGACGGTGCGCTGCGACGACCCGCATCTGCTGGCCCGTGCCGCCTATCACCTGGGCAACCGCCACGTTCCCCTGCAGATCGATCCGGGCCTTTTGCGCTACCAGCACGATCACGTGCTTGACGACATGTTGCGCGGCCTGGGCCTGACGGTACAAGCCGAGCAGGCGCCGTTCGAGCCGGAAGCCGGCGCCTACCAGAGCGCACCGCACAGCCACAGTCACAGCCATGGCAGCGACCATCCGTTCGTGCGCCTGCCTGCCCATTCCTGAACCGCTCTGCCAAGGAGACCCCAATGAAAAAGATGTTCGCCCTTGCCCTGCTGATGGTCGCGCTGCCGGCCTTCGCTCACCCCGGGCATGACGGCAACCCGCTGCAAGACGGCTTGCTGCACCCGCTGACTGGCCTCGACCACCTGCTGATGCTGCTCGGCACCGGCGCGCTCGCCGCGCTGACCCGGCGCAACGTGGCGCTGCCCCTGGCAACCCTGGCGTCGATGTTCGCCGGTGCCGTGTGCGGCCATCTATTCGGAGATGTGCTGGGCATGGAGACAATGATCGCTGTGTCGGTGCTGGTCGCAGCTGCCGCCGTGCTGCTGCCCAGCCGCCAACTGCTGCTGGCCCTGGCCATGCCGGTGTTTGCCCTGTTCCATGGCTGGGCCCATGGTGTCGAAGCCACGCCGAGCGCGTTCTGGATGTTCAGTGCCGGCTTTGTCACTGTCAGCGGCCTGCTGCTGGCGTGCGGCTTTGCAGTCGGTTGCCTGCTGCGCCGCCACAGCGGCCTGCAGAAAGCCTTCGGCGGCGGCATGCTGGCCGGTGCAGCGCTGGTGCTGGCCGGTTGATGAACAGCGACCTGGCACTGCTGCGCCTGCTGCAGTTGGCCAGCCCCGGCCTGCCGGTAGGTGGCTTCACCTATTCGCAAGGGCTGGAGTGGGCCGTCGAGGCTGGCTGGGTGTGTGATACCGCCGGCTTCAGCGCCTGGCAGCGCGAGCAGATGCACGACACCTTGGCTTGCCTGGACTGGCCGGTGCTGGCGCGCCTGTACCGCGCTTGCGAGGCCAATGATGCACACGCGTTCGCCCGCTGGAGCCGCTTCTTGCTGGCCAACCGCGAAACCGCCGAGCTGCGACTTGAAGAACAGCAGCGCGGCTCGGCCCTGGCGCGGTTGCTCGATAGCTGGCAGCTGGGCCAGGACCCGGCCTGGCGCACCACTATTGAGCTCAGCCAGCTCGGCGGCATGGCCTGGCTCGCCGTGCACTGGCAGATCCCACTGCGTCAACTCGCCCTCGGCCATGCTTTTGCCTGGCTCGAGGGAGCAGTAATGGCCGGGGTCAAACTGGTGCCGTTCGGTCAGCAGGCGGCGCAGACCCTGCTGCGCGACCTGGGGGCCGAACTGCCCGGCGTGCTGGACCAGGCACTGGCATTGGCCGATGACCAGCTCGGCGGTGGCCTGCCACTGCTGGCCATCGCTTCTTCGCGTCACGAAACCCAATACACCCGTTTGTTCCGTTCCTGAGGACTGCCTACATGCAAAGCTATCAGCAACCCCTGCGCGTCGGTGTCGGCGGCCCGGTCGGCTCCGGCAAGACCGCGCTGCTCGAATGCCTGTGCAAGGCCATGCGCGATCACTACCAGATCGCCGTGGTCACCAACGACATCTATACCAAGGAAGACCAGCGCATCCTCACCGAGGCCGGTGCCCTTGAGCCTGAGCGTATCGTCGGTGTCGAAACCGGTGGCTGCCCGCACACCGCCATTCGCGAAGATGCCTCGATGAACCTGGCCGCCGTCGAAGCGCTGGCGCGCAAGTTCGGCAACCTTGAAGTGATCTTTGTCGAAAGCGGCGGCGACAACCTCAGCGCCACCTTCAGCCCGGAGCTGGCCGACCTGACCATCTACGTCATCGACGTGGCCGAGGGCGAGAAGATTCCGCGCAAGGGCGGCCCCGGTATCACCAAATCGGACTTCCTGGTGATCAACAAGACTGACCTGGCGCCCTACGTCGGTGCCTCGCTGGAAGTGATGGAGCGTGACACCCAGCGCATGCGCCCGCAGCGCCCTTGGACCTTCAGCAACCTGAAGAAGGGCGAAGGCCTGCAGGCGGTGATCGACTTCATTGTCGAGCGGGGCATGCTGGGCGTCAGGGGCTGACTCCGTCAGTCGTGGCAGCAGTGCGGTTTGCCGGTTTGCTCCGTGTAGCGATCATGGTGCCGCACCCAGTCCATGGTCCCGGCTTCGTTGCGGCCCAGCGGAGCGATGTCGAGGAAGTTGTAAGTGTTGACCAGGATGTCCAGGCCGCGGGCGTAGGTGGAATAGGTATGGAAGACCGTGCCGTCCGGGTCTTTGTAGAAGGCGCTCAGGCCTGGCAGCTCGGCCTCGTTGCCGGTGTAAGGCTCATAGTTGTACTGGCGTTGGCCCTCGGTGCCGACGCTGACGCCGAAGTCTTCGTTGAAGCCGCTGGCGTGCGATGAATACCAGGGGAAGCGCCACCCCATGCGTTGGCGGAAGGCCTGGAATTCGGGGTAGGGCGCACGCGACACGGCGACCAGCGAGACGTCGTGGTGGGCCAGATGCAGGTTGGCGCCGTCGAAATGGTCGGCAAGGAACGAGCAACCTGGGCAGCCTTCGTTCCAGCCCTCGGCAAACATGAAGTGATAGACAAGCAGCTGGCTGCGCCCGGCAAACAGCTCGGGCAGGCTCAGCTCGCCGTCCGGGCCCTGGAAGCGGTAGGGCTGTTCGACCTGAACCCAGGGCAGGGCACGGCGGGCGGCCGCCAGTTCGTCGCGCTGGTGAGTGAAGGCCTTTTCGTGCAGCCACAGCTGGCGGCGAGCGGCCAGCCATTGGTCGCGTGAGGCGACCGGGTGTTTCTGATCGGGGGTGCTCATGGTGCTGACTCCGCAAGGGGGTTCACACCCTGGTCGATTCGAAAGGAGGGGAATCGACAGCCGTGGCGGATGGGCGATGAGTGGTCTGGTGTGCCTGGCTGGAAATTTGTGGCGCCTGTCAGATCGAGCGCCGCCCGCGCGGCGCATCGCGGATGAATCCGCTGCTACGGTTGTTGCAACGTGGCCATGCCTGTGAGGCCATGGTTTTTAGCCTTGTTTGCAAGGCTCAAGACATGCACCAGGGCGGGCAACCATGGCTTAACAGGTTCGGCACGTTGCAACAAACGTAGGAGCGGATTCATCCGCGATGCGCCGCGCGGGCGGCGCTCGATCTCGGCCCCAGTCATTCATTCATGGCGAGCACATGGTCTCGATCAACACCCACAACTGTGGATCATTGAAATCCTTCACCACCAGTTTTGCCCCGGCCGCCAGCAACCGCTCCGGCGTCTGGGTCGTGGCAACCCCCACGGTGAAGATCCCGGCCCCGCTCGCAGCGGCCACGCCCGGTAGCGAGTCCTCGAACGCCAGCGCTTCGCCTGCCACCGCCTCCAGGCGCTGCAGCCCGGTGAGGTAGGGCAGTGGATCAGGCTTGGGCCGCGCCAGCTCTTCGGCCACCAGTACATGCTCGAAGCGGTCCCGAAGGCCCATGGCCGTCAGCATGTGCTCGGCATTCAACCGTGGTGCATTGGTCACCACGCACATGCCGATGTCCCAGGCTCGCGCATGGTCCATCAGACGCAGCAAGCCTGGCGTGGGTTGCAGCACGGGTGACAGTTCGCGGAAAAGCGCTTCCTTGCGGTCGGCCAGGGCCTGGCACTCGGCCGCATCGGCACGTGGAAACAATTCGGCAAACAGTTCGCCATTGGCCCGGCCACTGACCTGGGCATCGAACTGTTCCTGGGTCAGCTGGCGTCCGTCATAGTCGTGAAGCAGTTGGCGGAAGGCCTGCAAATGCAGGGTGTCGGTGTCGGTCAAGGTTCCATCGAGATCGAACAGCAGGGCAGTCAGCATCAGGTATCCAGGTAATCAAAAAAACAAAAGCCGGGGGATGATAACCAAACCCGGCGACAAAGGGGGCTGTTCAGCGCACGTTGAAAAGAGTACAAATGTACTCCATGGACAATCTCACCCCAAAACGCCGGGCAATCCTGGAATACATTCGCGAGCGCATTGCCGAACACGGCCAGCCACCGAGCCTGGCCGATATCGCCAGCCGCTTTGGCTTCGCTTCGCGCAGCGTGGCGCGCAAGCACATCACCGCGTTGTGCCAGGCCGGTTACATCGATGTCACGCCAAACCAGGCGCGGGGCATTCGCCTGGCCGAGCCCCTGCGCCGGCCAGAAATCCTCGAAATTCCCGTGCTGGGGCAGGTGGCGGCCGGTGCACCGATCGGCCCGGACCTGGGCATTCACGAGCAATTGCTGCTCGACCCCAGCCTGTTTCGTCGCACCCCGGATTACCTGCTCAAGGTGCGCGGTGATTCCATGGTCGACGACGGCATCTTTGACGGTGACCTGGTCGGCATTCGCCAGCAGGGCGAGGCACGTGATGGCCAGATCGTGGTAGCGCGCCTGGACGGCGAGGTCACCATCAAGCGGCTGCAGCGCCAGCACGGTGGTTACCGGCTGTTGCCGCGCAACCCGGCCTATGCGCCGATCGATGTCGGGCCTGAGCACGAGTTCTTCATCGAAGGCGTGTTCTGTGGCTTGCTGAGGCGCGACTGATGGGCGCGGTGGTCGATCTCGATCGGCTGCTCGACCAGCGCCATGTCTGGCGCGGCCGGCAGGGCCAGGTGCGCCCGGCCGGCTTGCAACCCACCGGCCATGCGACGCTCGACCAGCGCCTGCCGGAGGGCGGCTGGCCGGCAGCGGCCCTCAGTGAACTGCTTTTGGCCAGCCCGGGGTGTGGCGAACTGCAACTGCTCTGGCCTTCCCTGGCACGCCTGACCGCTGATGGCGAGCGGGTGGTGCTGGTGGCGCCGCCGTTCATTCCCTATGCGCCGGCCTGGCAGGCCGCCGGTGTCGACCTGCGCTGGTTGGTGCACGTCGATGCCGAGCAGGTCGATGCCCTGTGGGCGGCTGAACAGTGCTTGCGCTCCGGCAGCTGCGCGGCGGTGCTGTGCTGGCCGGAGCGTGCCGATGACCGCGCCCTGCGCCGCCTGCAGGTGGCTGCCGAGACCGGGCAGGCACTGGCTTTCGCTTGTCGGCCGCAACAGGCTGCGCACAATCCTTCGCCCGCTGCGTTGCGTATTGCCGTGGATACGCGCCCGGCGCAATGGCGCGTACTCAAGTGCCGGGGCGGCATGCCACCGGCCATGCCAATCGCCTGCCCAGGGCGGGGCTGATGCAACATGCTCTGGGCCTGCATTCTCCTGCCCCAGCTGGCGCTGGACTCGGTCCTGCGCGAGCGTGACGACGCCGATACGCCACTGGTGCTGATAGGCGGCCCCGTTCAGCGTCGCTTGCTGCAAGCCGTCAATCCAGCTGCAGCGGCGCTTGGCCTGCGGGCGGGGCAGACGCTGACCGCCGCACGGGCCCTGGCCGATGGCTTCCAGTGTGTCGAGGCTGACCCGGCCCGCATCGAGCAACTGCAGCAGTTGCTGGCAGCCTGGGCCTACCGGTTCAGTGCTCAGGTGAGTCTTCATTACCCACGTGCTTTGTTGCTTGAGGTCGGTTCCAGTTTGCAACTGTTCGGTCCCTGGCCGCTGTTCGAGGCCCGCCTGCGCGAGGAACTGGCAGCACTGGGCTTGCGCCAGCGCATCGTGCTCGCAACCAACCCGGTAGCAGCCCGCATGCTTGCCAACGGCCATGACGGCCTGGCCTTGACCAGCGCCGAGCAGACCCGGGCTGCGCTGGCGCGCATGCCGATCGAGCGTGTCGGGTTGCCGGTGGACGCTGCCGAAGCCTTTGCCCGCATGGGCCTGCGCCAGTTGGGGCAGGTGCTGGCCTTGCCGCGCGATGCGCTGGCCAGGCGTTTTTCCGCCCAGGTGCAGTTGCACCTGGACCAATTGCTCGGTTTGCGCTCCATGGGGCTGGGCTTCTATCAGCCGCCGGATCGCTTCGAAACGCGCCTGGAACTCAACTTCGACGTCGAGTCGCACCAGGCCTTGCTGTTCCCGCTGCGGCGCATGCTCAATGACCTGGCTGCCTTCCTCGCCGGTCGCGACTGCGGTGTGCAGCGCTTCTGCCTGCACCTGGAGCACGTCGAAGGGCCGGACACTCGATTGCAGGTAGGCCTGCTGGCCGCCGAGCGCGACGCTGCGATGCTGTTCGAACTGGCCCGCGGGCGCCTGGAGCCGCTGCGCATCCCGGCGCCTGTGCGCAACCTGCGGTTGGTTGCCGACGACCTGCCAGCCTTCGTGCCCCAGCACCAGGCACTGTTCGACCCCCGCGCCAAGCAGGCCCAGCCCTGGGAGCAACTGCGCGAACGCTTGCGCGCGCGCCTGGGTGATGAAGCCGTCAAGGGCCTGCGCGCCGAGGCCGACCATCGCCCCGAGTGCGCCTGGCAGCAGGCGGAACAGGGCGCCCAGGGTAACCTGCCGGCCTTGCCCGGTAGCCGCCCTGGCTGGTTGCTGCCCACACCGCAGGCCTTGGCAACGACTGACCACACGCTGCTCGGCCAGGCCGAGCGCATCGAGTCGGGCTGGTGGGACGGTGGCGACGTGCGCCGTGACTACTATCGCATCGAAACCCGCGACGGCCTGCGCGGCTGGGCCTATCAGGACCTGTCTCAACCCGGCCCGCTGTGGCTGCAGGGCTGGTTCGCATGAGTACTTCGAGTTACGCCGAGCTGCATTGCCTGTCCAATTTCAGCTTCCAGCGCGGTGCGTCCAGCGCCGAAGAGCTGTTTCGCCGCGCTCACGAGCAGGGCTACCAGGCCCTGGCAATCACCGACGAGTGCACCTTGGCGGGCATCGTTCGCGCCTGGCAGGCCGCCAAGGCGCAACAGTTGCGCCTGATCGTCGGCAGCGAAATGCGCCTGCAGGGTGGCCCCAAACTGGTTTTGCTGGTGCAGAACCTGGCGGGCTACCAGAACCTGTGTGCCCTGATCACCCGTGCTCGACGGCGGGCCGAGAAGGGTGACTACCAGTTGTTCGCTGACGACCTTCAGCAACACCATGAGGGGTTGCTGGCGCTGTGGATTGCCGACGATCCCGATGACCAGGCGACTGGCCGCTGGCTACGTGGCGTGTTCGCTGGGCGCTTGTGGCTGGGCGTTCACCTGCACCGCGGCAGCGACGATGACCGGCGCCTGGCGCGCTTGCGGGAACTGGCGGCGCAGCTGGGCATACGCGCGGTGGCCTGCGGTGACGTGCACATGCATGTGCGCGGCCGGCGTGCGCTTCAGGACTGCATGACCGCCATCCGCCAGCACTGCAACGTGGCCGAGGCAGGGCGCCACCTGTTCGCCAATGGCGAGCGCCACCTGCGCCCACTGGAGCAACTGGCCGAACTCTACCCGGCAGACCTGCTGGCTGAAAGCCTGGTCATCGCCGAGCGTTGCCAGTTCGACCTGGGTGAACTGCGCTACCAGTACCCGCGCGAGCTGGTGCCCGAAGGCCAGACCCCCGCCAGCTGGCTGCGCGAATTGTGCGAGCGGGGCTTGCCCCTGCGCTGGCCGGCGGGGCCGAGCAGCAAGGTGCGCGCAGTGCTGGACAAGGAACTGGCACTGATCGAGGAGCTGGGTTACGAGAGCTATTTCCTGACCGTGCATGACATCGTCGCCTTTGCCCGCAGCCAGCACATTCTCTGCCAGGGCCGTGGCTCGGCAGCCAACTCGGTGGTGTGTTTCGTGCTGGGCATCACCGAGCTCGACCCGATGGAGCATCGCCTGCTGTTCGAGCGCTTTCTGTCCCGCGAGCGCAACGAGCCGCCCGATATCGACGTGGACTTCGAACATGACCGGCGCGAAGAGGTGATCCAGTACGTGTTCCGCCGTTATGGCCGGCACCGCGCTGCACTCACTGCCGTGGTCAATACCTATCACGCTGCCGGGGCTGTGCGTGATGTAGCCAGGGTGCTGGGTCTGCCGGCCGACCAGGTGGATGCCCTGGCCAAGTGCTGCGGCCGCTGGAGCGACCGCATCCCGGACCCGCAACGGCTGGCAGAGGCCGGATTCGAGCCGGGCAGCCCGTCGTTGCGGCGCATCCTGGTACTGGCCGGTGAGTTGATCGGTTTCCCCCGTCACCTGTCCCAGCACCCCGGTGGCTTCGTCATTTCCGAACAACCGCTGGACCATCTGGTGCCGGTGGAAAACGCTGCCATGGCCGAGCGCACCGTGATCCAGTGGGACAAGGACGACCTGGACATGGTCGGCCTGCTCAAGGTCGATGTGCTGGCACTGGGCATGCTCAGCGCCTTGCGCCGTTGTTTTGACCTGCTGCAACGCCATCGCGGTCGCCAGCTGACCCTGGCGACTATCCCTGGTGAAGACCCGGCCACCTACGCAATGATCAGCCGCGCCGAAACCATGGGGGTGTTCCAGATCGAATCGCGGGCACAGATGGCCATGCTGCCGCGGCTCAGGCCCAACACCTTCTATGACCTGGTGATCGAAGTGGCCATCGTGCGGCCTGGGCCAATCCAAGGCGACATGGTTCACCCCTACCTGCGCCGGCGCCTCAAGCAGGAGCCGGTGACCTATCCCTCGGAAAAGCTCAAGGAGGTCTTCGAACGTACGCTGGGCGTGCCACTGTTCCAGGAACAGGTAATGGAGCTGGCCATGGTTGCTGCCGACTATAGCCCCGGCGAGGCTGACCAGTTGCGCCGCAGCATGGCAGCCTGGAAGCGCCACGGCGGGCTGGAGCCCCATCGTCAGCGGCTGGTCGAAGGCATGCTGCGCAACGGTTACGACCTGGCATTCGCCGAGCGCATCTTCGAGCAGATCAAAGGTTTTGGCAGTTACGGCTTCCCCGAGTCGCACGCGGCCAGCTTCGCCTTGCTGTGTTACGCCAGCAGCTGGCTCAAGTGCCATGAGCCGGCGATCTTCACCTGTGCGCTGGTCAACAGCTGGCCTATGGGCTTCTACAGCCCGGACCAGCTGCTGCAGGAGGCGCGGCGGCAAGGGATCGAAGTCCGTCCCGTGGATGTGTTCCATAGCGAATGGGACTGCACCTTGGAGCCTGACCCTCAAGGTGCCCTGGCCCTGCGCCTTGGCTTGCGTCAGGTGCGTGGTTTCAGTGAGGCGGATGCGCGCCGCCTGGAGCAGGCGAGGGCGCAGCGCCCCTGGCGGGATGTCGAAGACCTGTGCCTGCGCGCCGGGCTCGACAGCCGTGCCCGCGCCCGGCTGGCCGATGCGGGAGCCCTGCGTGCCCTGGCGCGTGACCGCCACCAGGCGCGCTGGCAGGTGGCGGCGGTGCAGCCGCAGTTGCCGCTATTCGCCGAGGTGCAGGCGCTGCCAGAAGCGCAAGTAGCGCTGCCCGCGCCAACGGTTGGCGAAGACCTGGTTGCCGATTACGAAACCTTGGGGACTACCCTGGGCCCGCATCCGCTCAGGCTGTTGCGCTCACGGCTGCGGGCGCTGGGCTGTCGCAGTTCCGGCGAGCTGGCGGGTGTCGAGCACGGCGATGCGATTACCGTGGCCGGGCTGGTGGTGGGGCGGCAGCGTCCGCAAACCGCCAGTGGCGTAACCTTCGTGACACTCGAGGATGAGTTCGGCATGGTCAACGTGGTGGTCTGGCGTGACCTGGCTGAACGGCAGCGGCGTGCGTTGGTGGGCTCGCAGTTGCTCAAGGTGAGCGGGCGGCTGGAGCAAGAGAACGGGGTGCGGCATTTGATTGCCCGGCGGCTGGAAGACATCAGCCCCTTGCTGCAAGGGCTGGATGTGAAGAGCCGAGATTTTCACTGACTTGATGGCTTCTTCGCGGGCAAGTCGGGG
Organism: Pseudomonas sp. NBRC 111123; assembly: GCF_001320205.1. Taxonomy (NCBI): domain Bacteria; kingdom Pseudomonadati; phylum Pseudomonadota; class Gammaproteobacteria; order Pseudomonadales; family Pseudomonadaceae; genus Pseudomonas; species Pseudomonas sp. NBRC 111123. The sequence continues at coordinate 61,958 of NZ_BCAZ01000028.1, read as the reverse complement.
CGCCGAACCGCCGCTCCCACAGGATCACCACAGGATTGCAGCCCTCCACGTTACCTGTGGGAGCGGGTTTACCCGCGAAGAAACCAACTCGGTCTGTCAGACCATCGCCAGATGCTGCTTGCGCGTCGGCGCCGGAAATGCCCGGTCGATCGCCCGCAAGTCCTCAAGGGTGAGGGTCAACGCCCCGGCAGCCGCATTCAACCGCACATGCTCCGCAGACACCGCCTTGGGGATGGCAATCACATCATTTTCCCGTGTCACCCACGCCAGGCTGACCTGCGCCGGCGTCGCCCCATGGCGCTCGGCGATCTCGCTCAACACCGGGTGTTGCAACAGCCGCCCGGCCTGGGCCAGCGGGCAGTAGGCCATGGTTGGCAAACCGCGCTGGCGGCTCCACGGCAACAAGTCGAACTCGATGCCGCGCTGCGCCGGGTTGTACAGCACCTGATTGGTGGCGCAATCCGGGTTGTGCAGTTCACGCAGGTCATCGACATCGAAATTGGACACCCCCCAACGGCGGATCTTGCCCTGCTCGCGCAAGCGTTCGAACGCCTCGACCGTTTCCTCCAGCGGATACTGGCCGCGCCAGTGCAGCAGGTACAGGTCGATCACCTCGGTGCCGAGGCGTTTCAGGCTGCGTTCGCAAGCTTCAGGCACGCCCCGGCGGCTGGCATTGTGGGGGTAGACCTTGCTGACCAGGAACACCTGGTCGCGGCGCCCGGCAATGGCCTGGCCGACCACTTCCTCGGCGCCGCCCTCGGCATACATTTCGGCGCTGTCGATCAGGGTCATGCCCTGTTCGATGCCTTGTTGCAGGGCAGCCACTTCGGCGGCCTTGCGGGCCGGGTCCTCGCCCATGTACCAAGTGCCCTGGCCAATGGCCGGCACGTTGCAACCTGCCAGTTTCACGTAACGCATGTCACCTCCGGAGTCTGGGTGTGGGAAAGCACTACTTCGAGCAGCGCCTGGGCTGCGGTGGAAAGCCTGTGGTCGGCCAGGGCGATCACGCCGATGCGCCGTTCGACGGCAGGCTCGACCAGTGTCACGCAACGTGCGCCCAGCTCCTGCATCTGGTTGATACACAGCGCTGGCACCGCGCTGACGCCCAGGCCACTGGCGACCATGCGGCCGATGGTCGACAGCTGGTGGCTTTCGAACGCCACCGCCAGCTTGCCGTGGCGTGCCGCGACGTACTGCTCAAGCAGCAGGCGCACTGCCGACGGGCGTTGCAAGGCGATGAAGTCCTCAGCCAGCAGTTGCGCCCAGGTCGCCTGGGCTTGCAAGGCCAGCGGTGAATCGGCCGGCACCACGGCGACGAAACGGTCCATGTACAGCGGATGGAAATTCAGGCCTTCGGTGTTTTCCGGCTCGAAGCCGATGCCCAGTTCGACGCGGCGATGGCGCACCAGTTCCAGCACCTGTTCGTTGATCACGTCATGCACCGTGACATTGACCTTGGGGTAACGCTGGCGGAACACCTTGAGCGAATGTGGCAACAGGTTGCCGGCAAAGGCGGGCATGGCCGCCACCGAGACGCGGCCCAGCTGCAGGGTGAAGCGCTGGCGCAGCATTTCTTCGGTGTCGTCCCAGTCGGCCAGCAGGCGCCGAGCCAGGGGCAGCAGCACCTCACCCTCGGCGGTCAGGCTGACGCTGCGGGTGGTGCGGGTGAGCAGGGCGCCCCCGAGGTTCTCCTCCAGTGCCTTGATGGTCAGGCTCAAGGCCGGTTGCGACACATGCAGGTGTTCACCGGCTTGGGCGAAGCTTTGGTACTTGGCGACGGCGACGAAGGCGCGCAGTTGCTTGACGTTCATGACAGCCTCGCTCGCTGTTTTGGAAAAGTTATCAATCGATGATGAAAACAAAATTAACAAATCAGTCGTCAGCGGTGAAGATGGCTGCACACGCTCACCGACAGCCTCGTCGGTTCAACAACTACAAAAGGCGGATCAGCATGGCCGGACTGGACAAGCGCGTAGCAACCTATGAAGAGGCCCTGGCAGGCCTGACCGACAACATGACGGTGCTGGCCGGCGGCTTCGGCCTGTGCGGCATCCCTGAAAACCTCATCGCTGAAATCAAGCGCCTTGGCGTCAAGGGCCTGACCGTGGTTTCCAATAACTGCGGAGTCGACGGCTTCGGCCTGGGCGTGCTGCTGGAAGACCGGCAGATCCGCAAGATGATCGCTTCCTATGTGGGCGAAAACGCCGAATTCGAGCGCCAGCTGCTCAGCGGCGAACTGGAAGTCGAGCTGACCCCGCAAGGCACCCTGGCTGAGAAGATGCGTGCCGGCGGTGCCGGTATCCCGGCCTTCTACACCGCCACCGGTTACGGCACGCCGGTTGCCGACGGCAAGGAAGTGCGCGAGTTCAAGGGCCGCAAATACATCCTCGAAGAGTCCATCACCGGCGACTTTGCCATCGTCAAGGGCTGGAAGGCCGACCACTATGGCAACGTGGTGTACCGCAACACCGCGCAGAACTTCAACCCACTGGCGGCCACCGCCGGCAAGATCACCGTGGTCGAAGTGGAAGAAATCGTCGAGCCAGGCGTGCTGCTGCCCAGCGAGATCCACACCCCGGGCATCTTCGTCGACCGGGTGATCGTCGGCACCTTCGAAAAACGCATCGAAAAGCGCACCGTCAAGGCCTGAGCGCCGTCCATCAGAACAACAAAGAGATCCTGACCATGGCACTGACCCGCGAACAGATGGCGCAACGCGTCGCCCGTGAACTGAAGGACGGCTACTACGTCAACCTCGGCATCGGTATCCCGACCCTGGTGGCCAACTATGTACCGGCTGACATGGATGTGATGCTGCAGTCCGAAAACGGCCTGCTCGGCATGGGTGAATTCCCCACCGAAAGCACCCTCGATGCCGACATGATCAACGCCGGCAAACAGACCGTCACCGCCCGCCGTGGTGCGTCGATCTTCGACTCGGCGCAGTCGTTTGCCATGATCCGTGGCGGCCACGTCGACCTGACCGTGCTGGGCGCATTCGAAGTGGACGTGGAAGGCAACATCGCTTCGTGGATGATCCCCGGCAAGCTGGTCAAGGGCATGGGCGGCGCCATGGACCTGGTGGCCGGTGCCGAGAACATCATCGTCACCATGACCCACGCCTCCAAGGATGGCGAGTCCAAGCTGCTGCCGCGTTGCAGCCTGCCGCTGACCGGTGCCGGCTGCATCCGCAAGGTGCTGACCGACCTGGCCTACCTGGAGATCGAAGACGGCGCCTTCATCCTGCGCGAGACTGCGCCGGGGGTGAGCGTTGAAGAAATCATCGAGAAGACCGCTGGCAAGCTGATCGTGCCGGACGATGTAAAGGAAATGACCTTCTAAAGCATCACACTGTCCCCCTGTAGGAGCGGCCTTGTGTCGCGAAAGGGCTGCAGAGCAGCCCCGCGGTTTCAGCACTTAAGTTGAGATCGGGGGGCCGCTGCGCGGCCCTTTCGCGACACAAGGCCGCTCCTACAGGGGTTTTGCGTTTCTGCAGATAAATCCGATAAAACCAATAAAAGGAAGTAACCGTGGCCGCTGAAATCCAAGACAGCCGCTCCGCCCGCTTTGCCCTGCGCTGTTCCAACTGGGCCGAGCGGTGGTTCCCCGACTCCTGGGTATTCGCCGCCCTGGCCGTGTTGCTGGTGTGCATCGGCGCCCTGGCCATGGGCGCCAAGCCGACCGACACTGCCAAGGCCTTCGGCGATGGCTTCTGGAGCCTGATCCCGTTCACCATGCAGATGGCCTTCGTGGTCATCGGCGGCTATGTGGTGGCCAGTTCGCCGCCAGCCGCTCGGCTGATCGATCGCCTGGCGCGCATCCCCAAGAACGGCCGCTCGGCGGTGTGCTGGGTGGCGCTGATCTCGATGCTGGCTTCGCTGCTCAACTGGGGCCTCTCGCTGGTGTTCGGCGGTTTGCTGGTCCGTGCCCTGGCCCGTCGCACCGAACTGAAGATGGACTATCGCGCTGCGGGTGCCGCGGCTTATCTGGGCCTGGGTGCTGTCTGGGCGCTGGGCCTGTCGTCTTCGGCCGCCCAGTTGCAAGCCAACCCGGCCAGCCTGCCGCCTTCGATCCTGTCGATTACTGGCGTGATCCCGTTTACCGAGACCATCTTCCTCTGGCAATCCGGGGTGATGTTGGCGGCCCTGGTGATCGTCTCGCTGGTGATCGCCTATGCCACGGCACCCGGCCCGAACAGTGCGCGCAGCGCCGAAGACTGTGGTGTCGACCCCAGCTTCACCGCGCCCCCAACGCCCAAGCGTACCCGCCCGGGCGAATGGCTGGAGCACAGCCCGATCCTGATCCTGATGCTGGTGGCCCTGGCCGGCGGCTGGCTGTACCAGGAGTTCGCCACCAAACCGGCGATCACTGCGATTTCCGGGCTGAACACCTACAACCTGCTGTTCATCATGCTTGGTGCTTTGCTTCACTGGCGCCCACGCAGCTTCCTCGATGCCGTGGCGCGTGCCGTGCCGACCACCACCGGGGTGCTGATCCAGTTCCCGCTGTACGGCTCGATTGCTGCGATCCTTACCCAGGTCAAAGGTGTGGATGAGCAGACGCTGGCCCATCACATCTCGTTGTTCTTCACCCAGATCGCCACCCATGACACCTATGCGCTGCTGATGGGTGTGTACTCGGCAGTGCTGGGCTTCTTCATCCCTTCGGGTGGTGGCAAGTGGATCATCGAAGCGCCGTACGTGATGCTGGTGGCCAACGACCTGCAGTACCACCTGGGCTGGGCGGTGCAGATCTACAACGCCGCCGAGGCGTTGCCGAACCTGATCAACCCGTTCTACATGCTGCCGTTGCTGGGCGTGCTGGGGCTCAAGGCGCGGGACCTGATCGGCTTCTCGTTCGTGCAGTTGCTGGTGCATGTGCCGCTGGTGCTGGTGCTGCTGTGGGCACTGGGTACCACGTTGCAGTATGTGCCGCCGGTGATGCCTTGAAATAGCGGTGTTGCCTGCACCGGCCTGTTCGCGGGTAAACCCGCTCCCACAGGATCCCCACAAACCTCAAATGAGGTGCAGTACCTGTGGGAGCGGGTTTACCCGCGAAGAGGCCAGTGCAGGTTTTCAATCCGTCAGCGTTGCCAACAATGCCGCCAAGGTCGCGCGCCCTGGTTCATCCAGCCCGAACACCGGCCGCCGTGGTTCACCCACGGGTAACCCGGTCAGCCCCAAACCCGCCTTGATGGTCGCCGGCAATCCGCCCTTCAGGATGAAGTCGAGCAACGGCAGCTGCCGGTAGAACAGCGCCTTGGCCAGCACCAGGTCCCCCTCGAGCACAGCCTGGTAAAGCGCCTGGTTCAACGCCGGAATCAGGTTAGGCGCGGCCGTGCACCAGCCCTTGGCCCCGGCCACGAACGCTTCCAGTGCCAGCGGATTGCAACCGTTGTAGAACGGCACCTGGCCCTCGCCAAGCAGCTGAAGCTTGTGCATGCGCTGGATGTCGCCGGTGCTCTCCTTGACCATGGTCACGTTGGCCACTTCGCGGACGATGCGCAGGATCAGCTCTACCGACATGTCGGTGCCACTGGTGGCCGGGTTGTTGTAGAGCATGATCGGGATATCGATGGCGTTACCGATGGCGCGGTAGTGCTGGAGGATCTCGGCTTCGCTGAGCTTCCAGTAGGCGGCCGGCAGTACCATCACCGCGTCGGCGCCATGGGCCTGGGCAAAGCGGGCGCGGCGCACGGCGCCGGCGGTGGTCAGGTCGGAGACACTGACGATGCTGGGCACGCGTTTGCCGATCTGGGCAAGGCTGTACTCGGCCACCTGTTGCCATTCGCTGTCGCTGAGATAGGCACCTTCGCCGGTGCTGCCCAATGGGGCGATGGCCTGCACGCCGCCGCCGATCAGGCGTTCGATGGACTGACCCAGCGCGGGCAGGTCGAGCTGTTCGCCGCCAGCGCTGAAGGGGGTGATGGTGTAGCCGATGATGCCGTGGAATTGTGTGGTCATGGTGATAGGCTCCGCAAGCAAGGCATTCAGGGGTCAGTTCAGGCAATCGGCGTGGGCACGCAGGCTCTGCCGGGCAAAATAGTTGAAGGCAGCGGCATGGCGCTTGGGCCGGTCGATCCAGTCATGGGCTTCGCGGCCCAGTGCCGGTGCGATGGGTTTGATGGTGCCGGCCGACATCGCCAGCAGTTGCAGGCGTGCGGCGCGCTCGATCAGTTGGGCATACACGCAGGCCTGCTCGATGCTGGAGCCGGTGGACAGCTGGCCATGGTGCGAGAGCAGGATGGCGCGCTTGTCACCCAGCGCGGCACTGATGATCTCGCCTTCCTCGTTGCCCACTGGCACGCCTGGCCAGGCTTCGAGGAATGCACAATCGTCGTACAGCGGGCACAGGTCCATGTGCGAAACCTGCAATGGGACTTCCAGCATCGACAGGGCAGCGACGTGGGTCGGGTGGGTGTGGATGATGCAGTTCACGTCCGCACGGGCGCGGTACACCCAGCTGTGGAAGCGATTGGCCGGGTTAGGCATGCCCTGGCCTTCGAGCACCTCGAGGTCCTCGTTGACCAGCAGCAGATTGCTGGCACTGATTTCGTCGAAACCCAGCCCCAGTTGCTGGGTGTAGAAGGTGCCGGGTTGCGGGCCGCGGGCGCTGATTTGCCCGGCCAGACCGGAGTCATGGCCGTGATCGAAAAGAATTCGGCAGGTCAGGGCCAGCTTTTCCCGCACAGTCCACGTATTATCGGCAAGCGAGCCTTGCATCTGCGTCAGCGCCTGCTGGACCAGTTGGTCCTTGCTGTGTGTCAGGGTCTTGGCCATGGGGGGGTCCTCTGTGGCGTGATGAGCGATGTCAGCGCTGGCCCGTTCCGAAGCTTTGGTCGGTTGAGGAACGGGTCAGCTCGTGACACAAATAATCCTATATGACACAAAGTGTCATAAGCAAGCCTGTGGATCGGGGAAAGTCGCGTCGCATGTCTAACCGATTGAAAGTGTTGAGAAAAAAACTGGGTGTCACGCTGGAGGTGCTGGCCGATAAGTCCGGCATGACCAAGAGCTACCTGTCCAAGGTGGAGCGTGGCCTGAACACACCGTCGATCGCAGCTGCCCTCAAGCTGGCGCGGGCGCTGAACGTCAATGTCGAGGAGTTGTTCGCCGAGGAGCAGGCTGGGCAAGGTCGTTACAGCCTGGTGCGCCAGGGCGAGCGCCAGGCGCTGGTGGGCGATGGTCACGGGCCGGGCTATGCGGCGCTGACCAGCCAGATCGGGCAGCGCAGCCTTTTGCCGTTTCTGATCCAGCCGCCGACCGAATTCAGCGACCCGACGTTCAAGGAGCATGAGGGTGAGGAGTTTCTGTTCGTCCACGCCGGCAAGGTGGAGGTCGACTTCATGAACGAGCGGGTATTGCTGGAGCAGGGCGATGCGCTGCACTTCAACGCCCAGACGCCGCACCGCCTGCGCTCTGTCGGCGAACAGCCGGCGCAGTTGCTGGTGGTGGTGCACCACAGCGGCGAATGAGGGCAGGGCGATGATCGAGGTGTCGCGGTTCTGGCGGGATCCGGCATTGCCCTTTGTCGAAGCCCGATGCGTGGGAGATGGGCGCAAGGTCTGCTATGCCGCCCATTCCCATGAGAGCTTTTCCATCGGCGTGATCACCGGCGGGCGCAGCACCTACCTGAGCGGTGCCAGCCAGGTCGAGGTGATGGCCGGTACCACGGTGCTGATGAACCCAGGAGTGGTACACACCTGCAACCCGATTGCCGGCCAGCCGTGGTCGTACCTGATGCTGTTCGTCGACATGCCGTGGCTGCAAGACCGTCGCTTCGTCCTGCCAACGCAGACCTTTAGCGCCTCTGCGGGGTTGTACCGCCGGCTGCTGCAACTGTTCGCCGACTTGTTCGACGCGTGCCTGAGTGATCGAGAAGCTCGGTTGGCCACTTTTTTCACGGATCTGCCCGGCTACCTCCACGCCAGTGTGTACCAGGTGCATAGTGAGCATCCACAATTGGACGCGGCGGCGGCGTTCATACGTGCGCACCGATGCGACCCGTTGAGCCTGGCTGATATCTGTGCGGCTTGTGGCCTGTCCCGTTCCTACCTGATTCGCGCTTTCCGCCAGCGCTTCGGCCTGACGCCCCATGGCTACCTGCTCGACCAGCGGGTGCAGCTGGCGCGGTCGCAACTGCGACGTGGCCGGGCGATTGCCGAGGTGGCACTGGAGGCAGGGTTTGCCGACCAGGCGCATCTGCAGCGCGCCTTCAAGCAGCACCTGGCAGCAACGCCTGGGCATTACCGCGCAGCCGACATCAAGTGAGCAGATACACCGCGCTTCCCACCAGCAATACTGCCAGCCCTCGGTTCAGCCACTTGAGGTAACGCGGCTCCCGAAGAAATGGCCGAATCACACTTCCGGCCCAGGCCCAGCAGGCTACCGAAACAAAGCAGATAGGCCCGTAGATCCAGGTGAACAACCACAGCAATTGTTGTTCGCCACCGGTATAGGCGCCAACGCCTGCCACTGCCGCCAGCCAGGCCTTGGGGTTCAGCCATTGCATCGCCGCACCCTGCCAGGCCGAAGGTGCGCGCTGCTGTTGTGACCCGCTCAGTTGGCCATCATCGCGGGCCAGCTTCCACGCCATGTACAGCAGAAACGCCACGCCGCCCCAGTGCAGCGCCACGCTCAGCAGCGGCCAGCGCGACAGCAGCTCGTGTACTCCCAGCCCAACCAGTACCAGCAACAGGCAGAAGCCCAGCGTTGCGCCCGTCACATGCCACAGGCTAGCCCGCAGACCATGCCGGGCACCGCTGCCGAGGGCAACGACATTGACCGGCCCGGGAGAGATCGAGGCGGCGAGGGCGAAAGCGGCCATGGAAAGGGACAGGCTCATTTACCGAAACTCCGTAGGTTGGGCGATGCCGCCATCCTGCGGCGTCACGCGGGGCGTGTATTGAAGAAAAGTCCCCCAAAATGGTGTTACAGGTTTTGTAATATTTTCGCGCTATCAGAAAAAGCTGCTGTGCTTGTAGCATCCACTTCCCTATTTTGTATCAAGGTCTATATGAGCACCTTCGCGGAGCCCCCCAGTCCCCGGCCTTCACGGCCATCCTCCCATCGTCCTCGTGACGCTTCCTTCGTGAGTACCTGCTAATGGAATGGCTAGCCGACCCCACGGCCTGGCTGGGCCTGCTGACGCTTATCGTCCTCGAGCTGGTGCTTGGTATCGACAACCTGGTGTTCATCGCCATCCTCGCCGACAAGCTGCCACCGCATCAGCGCGACCGCGCACGGGTCATCGGCCTGAGCCTGGCGCTGATCATGCGCCTGGGCCTGTTGGCCAGTATCTCGTGGATGGTTACGCTGACTGCGCCGCTGTTCGAGGTGTTCGGCAAGAGCTTCTCCGGCCGTGACCTGATCATGTTGTTCGGTGGTGTGTTCCTGCTGTTCAAGGCCACCATGGAACTGCACGAACGCCTGGAAGGGCACGTTACCCAAGCCAGTGGTGCGGTGCGTCATGCCGCGTTCTGGCCGATCGTGGCGCAGATCGTCGTGCTTGACGCGGTGTTCTCGCTGGACGCGGTGATCACGGCCGTAGGCATGGTCGAAGAGTTGTCGGTGATGATGATCGCGGTGGTCTTCTCGATCGGCATCATGATCGTCGCCAGCAAGCCGCTGACCCGCTTCGTCAACGCCCACCCGACGGTGATCATGTTGTGCCTGGGCTTCTTGATGATGATCGGTTTCAGCCTGACCGCCGAAGGCCTGGGCTTCCATATCCCGAAAGGCTACCTGTACGCGGCCATCGGCTTCTCGATCCTCATCGAGCTGTTCAACCAGCTGGCCCGTGCCCGCCGCAAGCGCAGCCTGCAGCAGCATCGGCCGCTGCGTGAGCGCACTGCGCATGCCGTGCTGCGCCTGCTGGGTGGCCGTCGGGTCGAGGCTGACGAGGTGGGCGAAGAAATTGCCGACCTGGTCGAAGGGGGCGAGGAGCAGGTGCTGTTCGACCGTCGCGAGCGGGTGATGATCAGTGGCGTGCTGAACCTGGCCGAGCGGCCGATCCGCACGGTGATGACCGCGCGGGCCGAGGTAGACGTGATCGACCTGGCGCAACCGGCGCAAGCCATTACCGAGGCGCTGGCCAACTCACCGTATTCGCGCCTGCCGCTGATTCGCGATGGCCATATCGAGGAACCCCTGGGCTTCGTGCACAAGAAAGAGCTGCTCAAGGAGTTGCTGTCCGGCAGCCAGCCAGACCTTGAGCGCATGGCCCGGGCGCCGTTGAACCTGCTGGAGAGCTTCAGCATCCTCAACGCGCTTGAGCAGATGCGTGGGCAATCGACGCACATTGCTTTCGTGATCAACGAGTTCGGTGATTTCACTGGTCTGTTGACCATGACCGACATCCTTGAGTCGATTGCCGGCGAATTACCGGATGCCAGCGAGGTAGAGGGCCCGGCGATCGTCGAGGAGGGTGGCGGTTTTGTCGTCAGTGGCGCCCTGAACCTGAGCCAGGTCCAGGCCCGTACAGGCTTCAGCGCCCGTGCCACCGAGGACTACCAGACCCTGGCGGGCCTGGTGATGAGCTTGCTGGACCGCCTGCCGGTAGTCGGTGACCAGCTGGCCTGGAACGGCTGGCGCATGACCGTGGTGGCGGTGGAGGAGCGCCGGGTGCGCCAGGTGCGCCTTACACCGAACGCCGACGCTGACGCAGCAGGTGCTTGAAGCCTTCGAGCACCAGCACCAGCACCGCGGCCCATATCGGCAGGTAGGTCAGCCATTGATCCGGGCCGATGGTTTCGCCCAGCAGCAGGGCGACGCCCACCAGCAAGACTGGCTCGACGTAGCTGAGCAGGCCGAACAGGCTGAACGGCAACAGGCGGCTGGCCAGCACGTAGGCGATCAGTGCACAAGCGCTGATTGCCCCCAGCAGCGGGATCAACCCGTAGAGCCCTGGGTGCTGGTGCAGATCGGCCGTCGACAACGGCCCTTGGGTAACGAAATACACAGCCCAGGGCAGCAAGAGGCACATGTCGCACCACAGGCCACCGAGGTGGTCGGTGCGGCAGCGTCGCCGTAAAACGAAGTAGATCGGGTAGCCGATCGTTACCAGCAAGGTTTCCCAGGCGAAGCTGCCATGTTGGTACAGCTCGTGCCCTACGCCCAGTGCGGCGCAGCTGACTGCCACTTTCTGCAGGCGCGACAGGCGCTCGCCGTAGACCAGCCGCCCGGTCAGTACCATCGCCAGCGGAAGTAGGAAGTAGCCCATCGACACTTCCAGGCTGCGCCCGTGCAGCGGCGCCCAGAGGAACAGCCACAGCTGCACGCCCATCAACCACGAAGTACCGACCATGCCCAGCAACAGGATCGGCGTCTGGCGCACGCGGGCCAGCAATTCGCCGACGCGCTTCCAGTCTTTGCTGACCAGCATGAACAGGGTGAGGCAAGGCAGCGTCAGCAACGTGCGCCAGCCAAAGATCTCTTCGCCATCGAGCGGCGAAAGCAGGGAGGTATAGAAATACATCACGGCGAACAGACAGGACGCCATGACCGACGAAATAATGCCTTTTGACACGAATGCCTCGGATAGGGGAGTGAGCGGGTGGATCAGCCGCGCATGATCTCAGGGGGCGCGGCCTGCGGCAACTGCGCAGCACTCGGGCGGGCAGCGAGTGCGCTGAGGAACGCGTCCGCCGGCATTGGCCGGGCAAACAGGTAGCCCTGCTGGAAGTCCACCCCGAAACGCGCCAGGTAGTCACGCTGTACATCGGTTTCCACGCCTTCGGCAACAATGCCCAGGCCCAGCTTGCCGGACAGCTCGATGATGCTGTCGAGAATGTGCTGTGACAACGCGTCGCCACCGATCATGGCCACGAAGCTCTGGTCGATCTTCAGGTAATCGACCTTGAACTGGCGCAGGTAGTTGAGGCTCGACTGGCCGGTCCCGAAGTCATCCAGAGCGATCATCACTCCCATCTCGTGCAGTTTGGCGAACAGGTCGAGGGCTACGGGTGTGGCTTCGATGAGCTTGCGTTCGGTTAGCTCCAGAGTCAGCCGCACCCGCCCAGGGGGGAAGTGCTGAAGGAACGTGCGGCAGTCGTCGAGCAGGCTCAGGTCGCGGCAGTGGTCGGCGGTAATGTTGATGCCGACATGGAAGCCGTCTTCCAGCAGCGCAGCGTAAGGCGCCAGGCTTTGCGCAGTGTGCAGCATCAGGGCCCGGGTCATTGCGACGATCTGGCCGCTGTGTTCGGCGTAGGGGATGAACAAGTCCGGGCGTACCAGGCCTTCTCGGGGATGGTTCCAGCGCATCAGCACTTCAGCCCCGGCCCAGCGGTAGTCCCCTTTGCGCACCACGGGTTGGAAATACGGCAGAAACTCGTCTGCCTCCAGGGCCCGCCGCAGCTCGGCCCGGGGCGAACTGGCCCGACGAATCTGCCAGCGACAGACACTGCCGGCCACCACGCCGATCACCAACAGCAGGCTGAGCAAGGCAGGATAATGGCTGCGCAGCAGCTCACCTTGCTTGCTGGCCTCGAAGCCACCCTGCACGCTGAACGGATAGCGCGTCGAGCCCAGGGTCACATCGGCGGCGGCAGCAACCGGTGGCGCACCGCCATGCACCACGCCGTCCTTGCCCATCCAGGCATTGCCGACACGAATCTGCAATGCTTGCTCCGGGCCTATCAGGCGCAAGGCGGTGAGCAAGTGGTCGCCATCCACGGTACTGATCACACCGCGGTCGCCATCACTGGCCCGGTACACCAGCAAGGGATGGCCGGGCGTGACCGAGTTGCCGCTCATCAGCCATAGCCGGCCATCGGTGTAGTCATTGGCCTCGACGGGCTCGTCGAAGTCGCCGAACAGCGAACTGCAATAAAGGTTATGCCGCTGGAACAGGTTGGTCGAACGCACGAAGGCATTGCGCGTGACCTGGCTGCGCATGGCCAGTTGGGCGTCTGCGCAGGGGGTTCCTGCCAGCGGCAGCAGCGCCTGCGAGGCGGTGGCGAGGTTGTCTAGAATATGATCGACATGCTCGACCACCTGGCGCGTGGTCGCCTGGCTGGTGGCGCGCAGTTCGCGCTCGATCTGCCAGTTCATCACCGCCAGGCCACAGGCAAGCGGCATCACGCCGACGATCCAGGGCAGGAGCGTGCGCCAGCTCCAGCGAGCGGGGCGTTTGACCGTGAGGGGCATGTTGGGGAGATTTTCCTGATGACTGACGTGCAGAGGATAGCCGTTTGTCGGCGGCGATGGCGAACTAATGCGCGACAAAGCTATTTACGCAATGTAGAATCCGGTTACGAATACAACAATAAGGTCCTTCGCCATTGGAGGATCAAGCCCGCCGAGAATGGGTCCATATGACATACCATGGGTTCAAGCTGATCATTGGTGACTTCCTCGCCCGCAGCGTGCGCGGTATCCCGTGCTCTCCACCATTGCCGTTCCACATCCTACGCATTCATTAATTTTCGCTGCAGATGAGGGTACGAACATGGCTGATATCTTTGACAATCCAATGGGCCTGATGGGCTTCGAATTCATCGAGCTGGCTTCGCCAACGCCTGGCGTCCTCGAGCCGGTGTTCCAGATCCTCGGCTTCACCAAGGTGGCCACTCACCGCTCCAAGGACGTGCACCTGTATCGCCAGGGCGGCATCAACCTGATTCTCAACAACGAACCCAAAAGCATCGCCTCCTACTTTGCTGCCGAGCATGGCCCGTCGGTGTGCGGCATGGCGTTCCGCGTGCGCAATGCCCATGAAGCCTATGCCCGGGCCCTGGAGCTGGGTGCTCAACCGGTCGAGATCGAAACCGGCCCGATGGAATTGCGCCTGCCGGCCATCAAAGGTATCGGTGGGGCACCGCTCTACCTGATCGACCGGTTTGAAGAAGGCAGCTCGATCTACGATATCGACTTCAATTTCATCGAAGGCGTCGACCGCAACCCGCAGGGGGCAGGGCTGAAGATCATCGATCACCTGACCCACAACGTCTATCGCGGGCGCATGGCTTACTGGGCCGGTTTCTACGAGAAGCTGTTCAACTTCCGCGAGATTCGCTACTTCGATATCAAAGGCGAATACACCGGCCTGACTTCCAAGGCCATGACTGCGCCTGACGGCATGATCCGCATTCCGCTCAATGAGGAGTCATCCAAGGGTGCCGGGCAGATCGAAGAGTTCCTGATGCAGTTCAATGGCGAGGGCATCCAGCATGTGGCCTTCCTCACCGATGACCTGCTCAAGACTTGGGATGCACTCAAAGGTTTCGGCATGCGCTTCATGACTGCGCCGCCGCAAACGTATTACGAAATGCTCGAAGAACGCCTGCCTGGGCATGGCGAGCCGGTCGACCAGCTGCAGGCGCGCGGCATCCTGCTGGACGGCGCTTCCGAGGCCGGCGACAAACGCCTGCTGCTGCAGATATTCTCGGAAACGTTGCTCGGCCCGGTATTTTTCGAGTTCATCCAGCGCAAAGGGGATGACGGTTTCGGTGAAGGCAACTTCAAGGCGCTGTTCGAGTCCATCGAGCGTGACCAGGTCCGTCGTGGCGTGCTCAATGCCGAGTAAGTGAGCGCAGAGTGGCGCCGTCAGGCTGTGCTGGCGGCGCTACGAACACGTTTACGCTGCCTGTAGAAGCCCAAGTAAGTGATCGAGCCTGTAATGATGCCGACCAGCGCCAGGGAAGGGAGGATTGGTATCAGCGTTTTACGCGCCTCACGTGCCGAATATCCCTGTGCATAGCCTGCCTTGACGGTATAACCATACTTGTTTGATACACCCTCGTTGAAAAATTCGACTTGTGATGGGCGCGTCTTGTCGCGACTGTCGCCGTCGGTCCAGATGTATGAGTCACCGAATTCGAGCAATAAAGTCAGCCCAGTTTGAAACGCGCGCAGCTCATTGCGCAGCAAGATGCCATAGGACGTGGCGATGACCCCCAGCGTATTCTCACTGAGCTGATAGGTAAGCAGCACTGCATCGGGAGTTGCGGGTGGGTCCAGCAGCAAATGAAACGGCGATTGCGCATCTGGGATCATGAGATCCGGTGAGTAGGGTGTTCCCAAGGTGCTGCAATAGGTGCGGCCCTCGACGGTCAATGCCAGTGAGCGCAGGTGCGGTACTTTTGAGACCTGATCGAGCAAGTGCGGTTTGGCGTTCTCACAGCCAGTCCCGGCCAATGCCAACGCAGCAGATGCCGAATCGTGTATTCGGTCCAATGCCAGGTCCACTGAATAGATGGCCTCGTTGACGGAGATCCGCGAGGTTTCTTCAAATTTCTTGTCCTGTTGGTAAAACAGGATTATCAGTCCGGTGCAGACCGGCAGCAAGCTGATGACCAATGTCAGCAAAAGTTCGACCAAGCTCTGCCCTGCAGTTTTGAATCTTGACATGAGTGTCCAGCCCCCATTTTCGAGCTGCCCGAGATGGACAGCCCAGTGGAGAGCCTATGAATCAATTACTGCGCCTGCTGTCAGCCAAAGCCATGGATGTTTTGCGAACTACGCCGCTAAGGTGTAGGACTCATTGCGCCTTGAGCGCAGCAATGACCTTTTCTGCCAATAGGCTTGTGGAGGCGGGATTCTGCCCGGTAATCAGTCGACCGTCCGGGATCACGAAGGGTTTCCATGGGTCGTCGTCTTTGCTGTAGTTGCCGCCTCGCGCAACCAGTTCGTTTTCGGTGAGAAACGGCACCACCTTGTCCAGTTCTGCGAGCTTTTCTTCGGTATTGGAGAAGCCAGTTACCTGCCGGCCCTTGAGCAACAGGGTGTTGTCGCTGAGCTTGATGTTCAACAGGCCCACTACACCATGACAGACGGCAGCAACGATGCCGTCGCTTTCGTAGACTTTGCGCGCCAGTTCCTGCAACGGCTGGTTGTCTGGGAAGTCGAACATCACCCCGTGGCCACCTGTGTAGTAGATGGCGCAGTAATCACTTGCCTTGACCTTGCCAGGGCTGAACGATGTGCCCAGACGGTTCATGAACGATTTGTCGTCGTACCATTGCCAGTCCAGATCCGGGGCCAATTGCAGGCTATGCGGGTCGATGGGCACATAACCGCCCAAAGGGCTCACATAATCGACTTCATATCCGGCTTTCTGCACCACGTCGGCAAAATGCACCGCTTCACCCAGCCACAAACCGGTGGCCCGCTTCAGGGTCGGGTATTTGGCCGTATTGGTCAGCACTACCAGAATCTTCTTGCTCATCGCCACGCTCCCTGGTCTGTGGTTGAAGGGTAATGCGTTCCTTGGCGCGGGAAAACGTATTGAGCATAGCTGCCGTTTGACAAGGCGCCATTTAGATAGTGGCTCTATGCTATTGCTCTATGCTTGCGGTGCGTCCAGTGAGAGCTGCTAACAGTGCAGCTATTGCGGTGGCAAATCCTCGGGCAGATGATGCGCAAACGGATTTCTACTCTCGAGCAATGGTGGAATCACGACAGTGATCGTAAACGACGTACCGCGTAAACCTTCGGCCCAAGTCGGCATGGCTGAGCAGATCGCGCAGTTCGATTGGCGATACAGTTCGCTTGGGCCGCTGCCCTACTGGCAGGCACCCTTGCGCATCGCCGTCGACATGATGTTGCTGTCGCCATTCCCCTGCGCGGTGGTCTGGGGTGCCCAGATGACCGTGATACACAACGATCCTTACGCGGCATTGCTCGATAGCGACGGCCATACGTTGGGGCAGGGGTTCGACAAGCTCTGGGCAAAAGCCTGGGAGAGCATCGGGCCTTGGGTGTTCAAAGCACTCGAAGGTAGCTCGAACCTTGTCGAAAATCAGCCGCTTTGGCTACCGTGCAGGCGAACGGGCAGCCAAGCCTGCTACGCCTTCAGCTATACACCGCTACGCGATGAGCAGCATGAAGTAGTGGGGTTTCTGCACACGGTGATCAATACCAGCGCCACTATCGCTTCCCATGACAGATGGCGCGAGCAGGCGTTGGCGTTCGAGCGCCAGATCGAGCGCGTCATGCTCGACCGCGATCAGATCTGGCAGCTTTCTCGTGATGCCATGATCTTGGTTAACCGCGACATGCGGCTGCAAGCGGTCAATCCATGCTGGCAGCGCGCGCTGGGCTGGGCTGAAGATCAGGTGCTAGGTAAGTCCATCCTGGAGCTGGTCCACCCTTCCGACAGAGCCGAGGTGGTGGTTGCGGTGATGGAACTCTTGCTCGACCGCGGAGGCGGTCAGCTCGAGACACGCTTGCGCCATATGGACGGGCACTACCGCTGCTTCCGCTGGACGGCGAGTTTCGACGGTACGTTGCTGACGGCCGTAGGGCGCGATATTTCTCAGGACGATGAAGATGCCTTGCGCCTATCCGATACCCTGTTACGGGCATCGCAGCGCCTGGACGCGGTCAGCCACCTGGCAGGTGGCATGGCCCACGAAATGAACAACCTGCTGTCGGGCATCGGCGGCAGCCTGGAGCTCTTGCAGCGACGCCTGGACCAAGGTCGCCTCGAGCACATCGACCGTTATGTGGCGCTGGCCAGCGATTCGGTGCAACGCGCCATGACGCTCACTCATCGTCTGTTGGCATTCTCCCGCCTTCAGCCGCTGTCACCCAAACCACTGGACATCAATCGCCAGCTGACCGCCATGGAGCTGCTGTTGCGCCAGGTGCTGGGGGCTGAAATGCGATTGAGCTGGGAACTGGATGTAACGCGCTGGGCAATCTGCGTGGATATCGCGCAGCTGGAAAATGCCCTGGTGAACCTGTTCGTCAACGCACGTGAGGCATGCCTTGGGCGTGGCGTGGTGACATTGCGCACGATCAACACGCGCTTGGAGGCGCAGGTCCCCGATGAGCGTGGCATATCCCCGGGTGATTATGTCGCCGTGTATGTCACGGACGATGGGCCTGGCATACCCGAGGTGGATCTGGCCCGGGCGTTCGAGCCGTTCTTCACCACCAAACCCATGGGCCATGGCGCCGGGTTGGGGCTGGCGATGGTCTATGGCTTTGTCGGCCAGTCGGGTGGCCACGTCTGGCTCGAGTCAGCGCCCGATCATGGCCTGAAGGTTTGTATGTTGTTCCCGCGTTGCTTTGAACACATACCGCAAGAACTCCCGCAACCAATACCCGCTGTAGCGCGCGCCAGTGGCCAACGCGTGCTGTTGGTCGATGACGAGGACAACCTGCGTTTGGTGATGAAGGAGTACCTTCAGGAGCGTGGCTTCGATGTGTGCGATGTGCGGGATGCGAATTCGGCGCTCGATCGCTTCCGCCACTACGGGCCGTTCGACCTGGTGATCACCGATATCGGCTTGCCGGGCGGTTTCAGCGGGCGGCAGGTCGCCAGGGCGATGCGCATGGTGGAGCCGGATCAGAAGATTCTGATCATTACCGGGTTCAACGATCAGCCTCTGGACCCCCAGCTATCCGAGACGCCAGGCACGGCGCTGATGCTCAAGCCTTTCGCGTTGGCCAGCTTGATGAACCAGGCCCTGCTGATGCTGAGCGAATGATCGGGCTCAGCGATTCACCAGCATCTGGGCTACCTGCGCCTGTAACTGCTTGAGTTCGAATGGCTTGCAGATCAGCTGCATGCCCGGGGCGAGAAAACCCTCGCGTGCCATTGCTGTCTCGGCGTAGCCGGTAATGAACAGCACCGGAAGGTGAGGACGCAGCGTCCGGGCGATCTCGGCCAGTTGGCGACCATTCATGCCTGGTAGCCCGATGTCGCTGAGCAGCAGGTCGATCACCTGCGCTGAACGCAGCAACTGCAAGGCTTCGCTGGCATTGCTGACGCTGCGGCAGGGATAACCCTCATCCTGCAACGACTGGCAAAGCAGTTCGCGGACATGGGGATCATCCTCGACCACCAACACATTACGGCTTTTACCGGCAGGCGATGAGCGCGGTTCGGGTGCCAGAGGTGGTTGCGGGCCAAGGTGGCGTGGCAGGTAAAGGTCCACTTGTGTGCCGTGGCCGATCTCGCTGAACAGCGCCACATGGCCGTGGGACTGCTTGCTGAAGCCGTAAACCATCGACAGCCCAAGGCCAATACCTTGGCCCACGGGTTTGGTGCTGAAAAAGGGCTCGAACGCATGCTCCAGAGTGCTCTGTGACATGCCTTGCCCATTATCGATGATGCTCAGGCGGGCATATTCACCCTTGTCTGGCCCATCGCCGGCGACCTGTAGCGCGTCAACCTGCTGATTGCTCGCTTCTATACGCAACGTGCCGCCATTGGGCATGGCCTCGCAGGCATTGACCAGCAAGTTGTTCACCGCCTCTTGCAATTGCTTGTCGTCCGCCTGCACTGCCCAGAGGTCTTCAGGCAGGGCAAGGTGCAGGCTCACGCCTTGGCCAATAATGGCTTCGAGGCGCTCCGGTTCCAGCAGCGCGAGCAAGTCTATGCGCTGGCTGTGCAGCGACTGTCTGGACGAAAACGCCAGCAAGCGATGGGTCAGTACAGCTGCACGTGACACGGCTTCCTGGCCCATGCGCAGAATCCCTTCAACGCCCTCACTGCGCCCCTGTTTCAGGCGCCGATCAACCAGCTCGAAACTGCCCCCTATGCTGGTCAGCAAGTTGTTGAAGTCATGCGCGACACCGCCGGCCAATTGGCCGATTGCCTCCATCTTGCGGGTCTGCTGCACGGCATGGTCGGTGGCACGTTGTTGCTCGCTATGTGCATCCAGGCGCTGTTGCAAGTCGTGTATGTGGTCGCGCGCCAGGTATTGACGGCGGCGGTTGCGTAACGCTTTCTGGGCCAGATCCAGCAAGCACCCATCTTCGAAAGGTACGGCAAGCAGGGTCAGGTTGCCCAGCGCGCGGTTGGCCGCAGAGGGGGTAGCCGCTGGCGTGCATGTCAATAACACGATTGGCAGGTCCGACCAGACCGGCTGTTGATCGATGTAACCCTGCAAGAGGGTGGCTGCTTCGACGTCAAGCGCCTGTTCGGCGATGATCGCCAGCCCAGCGCCTTCTAGCAGGCACGCTTGCAGCCCGGCGATATCCGGCGCGCACAAGCAGTCGACACCGGCAGCCGCCAACAACGTTGAAGTATTGCTGGCTAGCAGATCCGGTGCCAGGATCAGTGCACGTTCGTCCATCGTTAACGGACTGGTCAATGCGATTCTCCTGAAACGGTGGGCAAGGTCGGTTTGTGTCCTTGCTACCTTCAATGGTCCCGATACCCACTGGACCACGGGCATTCGCCCAGGGTTCAACGCAATCTACAGCCCCTGTTGCAGGAAGGGATCATCCGGGTTCTGCCGCTCCAGCTCGGCCAGCAAGACCTGGACATTCTGCAGTTGGCCGGTTTCCTTCCAGTACTGGATCAGCAGCACCCGCGCCCGGCGATTGGCCGGTTGGCGGCTGAGCAGGGTTTCCAGCTGTTTCTGCGCGGCATCGGCCTGATCCAGATCGTGCAAGGTCACCGCCAGGGTATAGCGGTAATCGGTATTTTCCGGCTCCAGTTCAACCGCGCGCGACAAGGCGAGCAGGGCGTATTCACGCTGGTCATGGCGGATCAACCACAGCCCCAGTTCGTATTGCAGGAACGCCGAGTCCGGGCGCAGCGCCAAGGCATTGGCGAGCACCTGACGGGATTGGTCATGGTGGCCCTGGCGTTCCAGCAAGCGCACTTGGGTGGCCAGGGCGTCGAGGCCATTCGGGGCCAAGGCGAGGCTGCGCTGCAGGGCTGCAGCCGCCGGGTCGTAATCATTTTCGTGCAAGTACAGGCGGGCCAGATGCACTTGGGCCTCGGCGTCATCGGGTTGTTTTTCCAGAGCCTGCTGATACTGCTCCAGCGCGGCCTGCAACGGGCCGAAATACAGGCCAATGGCATCGGGGTCGAGGCCGAGCAAGGCATCCACTGCCGCGAAGCGCACGCTCTGTTCGTCATCGTCCAGCAATGGCCCCAGCACCAGGCTGCGCTGGGAGGGCGGCAACAGCTTGCGGATACTGGCAATGGCTGCCCGGCGCACCAGCGGGTCATCGTTTTCCAGGTCCAGGCGGGCCAGTTTCAGTGCCTGTGGTGAGGGGTAGTTGGGCAACTCGGCATAAAGTGCGGCGCGGCGGATGGGTGTCAGGTCATCACGCTGCAGTTGCTGATACAGCACCCGGGCGGCACCTGGCAGGCCATCATGGGCCTGGCGAAGCGCCTTGCCATAGCTGTGCGGCGGAAGTACCGGCGCAGCGGGCTTGTCGTCGCGGCGCACGAAAACGATGGCGATGGACACCAGAATCAGCAGCAGTACGGCGATCAGGTAGCTGTGGCGTCTGGGCATCGGGCGCAGCGATCCATGGCTGTGGGAAGGCAGAGCTTGGGGCAGAAAGCCCTGAGCTGCAAGCCGCATGGGCACCCAGGGGTAATAAAAAAGCCCCGCAGGCCAGGGCCGGCGGGGCAAACGGTTGGGGGAGGAACCAACCAAAGGAGTCGTTGAAACGGGGCGGGTCAACGTGCGCTGGCGACGGTCTCCGGCTGCCAGCCGCCACCGAGGGCCTTGTAGATCGAGACGATGCCGCGATACAGCTCGACCTCGCCCTGGGCCTGGGCGTCTTCGGCGCTCAGGCGTTCGCGTTCGGCATCGAGCAGCACCAGGTAATCCACAGTACCCTCGCGGTAACGCACCGACGCCAGGTCGGCGGCCTTGCGGCTAGCGTCACTCTGGCGCATCAGCGACAACAGCCGCTGCTGGGTCTTGTCGTAGTCGCTGAAGGCGTTGGCCGATTCTTCCAAGGCCAGCAGCACCTGCTGTTCATAGTTGGCCAGGGCGCCTTCGGCGTCAGCCTTGGCGCCGCGCAGGCGGGCCCGCACGCTGCCCAGGTCGAAGGCGGCCCAGGTGATGCTTGGGCCCAGTGCCCAGGCATTGGCTGCAGAAGATCCGATCTGCGAGCCACGGGCGGCGGTAAAGCCGAGGAAGCCGCTGAGGCTCACCCGAGGGAACAGGTCGGCGGTGGCCACACCGACATTGGCGGTGGCAGCGGCCAGCTGGCGCTCGGCGCTGCGGATATCCGGGCGACGGCGCAGCAGCTCGCCGGGGTCGCCCACCGGCAAGGCCTTGGCGATGGCCGGCAAAGCCTTGGGCGACAGGTCCACGCTCAGTGCATCCGGGCGCTGGCCAAGCAAGGTGGCGATGCGGTGCCGCGCCCTGGCCTGTTCGGCCTGCAGTTGCGGTACGGTGGCTTCGACACCCGCCAGGCGGGCATCGGCGCGCACCACGTCGAGTTCGTTGCCGACCCCGGCATCGCGCAGGGTCACGGTGATGTTGCGTGATTCCTGCTGGGTCTTGAGGTTGGCCACGGCGATGTTCTCGCGCAGTTGCGCACCACGCAGCTGGCCGTAAGCGTCAACCAGTTCGGCGATCAGGCTGACCTGCAGCTGTTGCAGGTCGGCCTGGGCCGCCGCTTCCTGGGCTTCGCTGGCCTCGATCTGGCGCTGGATGCGGCCGAACAGGTCAAGTTCCCAGGCCATGTCCAGGCCCAGGTCGTACCGTTCCTGGTTGACCCGCTGGGTGGTCTGGCCGGGCACCTGGCCCTTGCCGATCTCGCTGCTGGCGCGGCTGGTGACCACCGGGAACTGGTCGTTGGCGGCGTCATCGCGGATCGCCCGAACCGACTTGAGCCGGGCGAACGCCACGCGCAGGTCGCGGTTGCCGTCCAGCGATGCCTGCACCAGCTGGTTCAGCACCGGGTCGTCGAACTGCTTCCACCACACGCTTTCGAAGCGGCTGCGGTCAAAGGCCTTGGCCTGCACATCAGTGCTGTCGAAATGCGCAGGTTCGGTGTCCGGGGTCTTGTAGTCCGGGCCTACCGCGCAGGCCGCCAGGGCCAGCGCCAGCAGGCTCGGTGTCAGTGGTTTGAGCAGGTTCATGCGTGGTTCTCCAGCACGTGCGCGGGCTCGGCCTTGCGGGCCTGGCGACGCTCGACGAAGCGGCGGATCAGGAAGAAGAACACCGGGGTCAGGAACAGGCCGAACACAGTCACGCCGATCATCCCCGAGAACACCGCCACACCCATGGCATGGCGCATTTCCGAGCCGGCTCCGGAGCTGAACACCAGCGGTACCACACCCATGATGAAGGCGATCGAGGTCATCAGGATCGGCCGCAGACGCAGGCGGCAGGCTTCCAGCACCGCAGCCAGCGGGTCGAGGCCCTTGGCCTGTTCATCCTTGGCGAACTCGACGATCAGGATCGCGTTCTTGCACGCCAGGCCCACCAGCACGATCAGGCCGATCTGGGTGAAGATGTTGTTGTCGCCACCGGACACGATCACCCCGGTGATGGCCGACAGCAGGGTCATCGGCACGATCAGGATCACCGCCAGCGGCAGGCTCCAGCTTTCGTACTGGGCCGCCAGCACCAGGAACGCCAGCAGCACGCACAGCGGGAACACGAACAGCGCGGTATTGCCCGAGAGGATCTGCTGGTAGGTGAGGTCGGTCCACTCGAAGGTCATGCCGTTGGGCAGCTCTTCCTTGAGCAGTTTCTCGATTGCCGCCTCGGCCTGGCCGGAGCTGTACCCTGGGGCAGCAGCGCCGTTGATCTCGGCGGTGATGAAGCCGTTGTAATGCATTACCCGGTCAGGGCCAGAGGTGTCGCTGACCTTGAGGAAGGTCGCCAGCGGGATCATCTCGCCGAGGTTGTTGCGCACCTTCAGCTGGCCGATCTGCTCGGCATCGAGGCGGAACTGCTGCTCGGCCTGGACGTTGACCTGGTAGGTGCGGCCAAAGCGGTTGAAGTCGTTGGTGTACAGCGAGCCCAGGTAGACCTGCAGGGTGTCGAAGATGTCGGTGATCGCCACGCCGTGGGTCTTGGCCTTTTCCCGGTCGATGGCGGCATCGACCTGCGGCACGTTGACCTGGTAGCTGGTGAACAAGCCCGCCAGCTCCGGCACGTTGTGGCTCTTGGCGATGATGTTCTGGGTTTCTTTGTACAGCGCTTCGTAGCCCAGGTTGCCGCGGTCCTCGATCTGCAGGCGGAAGCCGCCGATGGTGCCAAGGCCTTGCACGGGCGGTGGCGGGAAGATCGCGATGTAAGCGTCCTGGATGTCAGCGAACTTGGCGTTCAGCGCGGCAGCGATGGCCGCGGCCGACTGGCTCGGGTCCTTGCGCTCGTCGAACGGTTTGAGCGGGGTGAACACGATGCCGCTGTTCGGGCTGTTGGTGAACCCGTTGATCGACAGGCCCGGGAAGGCCACCGAATCGGCCACGCCCGGTTGCTCCAGGGCGATTTCGCTCATGCGCTTGATCACCGCCTCGGTGCGGTCGAGGCTGGCGGCGTCAGGCAGTTGGGCGAAGGCCACCAGGTACTGCTTGTCCTGCGCCGGGACGAAACCGGTCGGGGTGCTGGAGAAGCCCAGGTAGGTCAGGCCCATCAGCCCGGCATAGATGAACAGGGCGATGCCGCTGGAGCGGATAACCCGGCGCACGCCGCCCACGTAGCGGTGGCTGGCCCGGTCGAAGAAGCGGTTGAACGGGGCGAACAGCCAGCTGCCCAGCAGCCGCTCCAGGAACCGCGAGAAACGGTCTTTGGGCGCATGGTGGTCTTTGAGCAGCACGGCAGCCAGTGCTGGCGACAGGGTCAGCGAGTTGAATGCCGAGATCACGGTGGAAATGGCGATGGTCAGCGCAAACTGCTTGTAGAACTGCCCGGTAAGGCCGGAAATGAACGCGGCAGGCACGAACACCGCGCACAGCACCAGCGCCGTGGCGATGATCGGCCCGGTCACTTCACTCATGGCCTTCTGCGTGGCTTCAAGCGGTTTCAGGCCCAGCCCGATGTTGCGTTCGACGTTCTCCACCACGACGATGGCGTCGTCCACCACGATACCGATGGCCAACACCAGGCCGAACAGTGACAAGGCGTTGAGCGAAAAGCCGAACAGGTGCATCACCGCAAAGGTGCCGATCAGCGAAACGGGTACGGCCAGCAGCGGGATGATCGAGGCGCGCCAGGTCTGCAGGAACAGAATGACCACCAGCACGACCAGCACCAGCGCTTCGAACAGCGTGTGCACCACGGCTTCGATGGAGCCACGGACGAACACGGTCGGGTCATAGACGATGCTGTAGTCCATGCCTTCCGGGAAGTCCTTCTTCAGCTCGGCCATCTTTGCCCGCACTTCGTCGGAGATCTCGATGGCGTTGGAGCCCGGGCGCTGGAAGATCGGGATGGCCACCGCCGGCTGGTTGTTCAGCAGCGAGCGCAGGGCGTACTGGCTGGAACCGAGCTCGACCCGGGCGATGTCCTTCAGGCGGGTGATTTCACCGTCGGCACCGGCACGGATGATGATGTTCTCGAACTCTTCCTCGTTGACCAGGCGGCCCTGGGTGTTGATCGACAGCTGGAAGCTGGTCGAACCGGGGGCGGGCGGGGCGCCCAGCTGGCCGGCGGCGACCTGGCGGTTCTGCTCGCGGATGGCGGCCACCACGTCGCTGGCAGTCAGGTTGCGCGAAGCGGTCTTGTTCGGGTCGAGCCACACGCGCAGCGAATAGTCGCCCATGCCGAACAGCTGCACGTCGCCGACGCCGCCCAGGCGTGCCAGCTCATCCTTGATGTTGAGGATGGCGTAGTTGGACAGGTAGAGCATGTCGTAGCGTTTGTCCGGCGAGGTCAGGTGCACGACCATGGTCAGGTCGGGCGACGCCTTGTCGACGGTGATACCGATCCGCGTCACTTCCTCCGGCAGCTTGGGCTGGGTACGGGTGACGCGGTTCTGCACCTGCACCTGGGCATTGTCAAGGTCCGTGCCCAGGGCGAAGGTGATGGTCAGGGTCAGCTTGCCGTCGGCAGTGGACTGCGAGGACATGTACAGCATGTTCTCGACACCGGTGATGGCCTGTTCCAGTGGCGCGGCAACGGTCTCACCGATCACCTTGGGGTTGGCACCGGGGAAGTTGGCGCGCACCACCACGGTCGGTGGTACCACTTCGGGGTATTCGCTGATGGGCAGCTGGAACAGCGAGATCGAGCCCGCAATCAGCAGCACCAGCGACAGCACTGCGGCGAAGATGGGCCGGGTAATGAAGAATTTCGAAAAGTTCATCGGTGTGGTCCCTTAACCGCGTGGCGCCTGGGCGCTGGCGACTTTTTCGGTGGAGCCCGCTACCTTGTGCGCCTGGTTGCTGGCCTCGAGGGCCTGGCGCTGCTGGGCGAGGGCGGCAAGCGTCTGCTCGCTGGCCATGGGTGTTTCTTCCGGGGTCACTGGCGAGCCAGGGCGCACGCGCTGCAGGCCCTTGACCACGATGCGATCGTCCTTGGCCAGGCCGCTACGGACGATGCGCAGGCCTTCGAGCTTCGGCCCCAGTTCCACGGCGCGGTAGGCGGCCTTGTTGTCCTTGTCCATGACCAGCACGAACTTCTTGCCAAGGTCGGTACCGACCGCTTCGTCGTTGATCAGCACGGCGTCGTACTGGGCGCTGCCGACCAGCTTCAGGCGGGCATACAGGCCTGGGGTGAACTGGCCGTCACGGTTGTCGAACACGGCGCGGCCACGGATGGTGCCGGTGCGCGGGTTGACCTGGTTGTCGACAAAGTTCATCTGGCCCAGGTGCGGGTTACCGGTTTCGCTGGTCAGGCCCAGGTACACCGGGGTGCTCTGACCACGCTGGCCGTCGCGCGCCAGCTGGTTGTACTTGAGGTACACGCGCTCGTCGGCGTCGAAGTAGGCGTACACCTTGTCGGTGGAAACCACGCTGGTCAGCGGCGTGACATCGGCAGTGACGATGTTGCCGGCGGTGAATTCGGCGCGGCTGACGCGGCCGCTGATCGGCGCGGTGACGCGGGTGAAGCTGAGGTTCAGGCGGGCCAGGTCGAGCTGGGCCTGGATCGCATCGACCCCGGCGCGGGCTTCGGCGGCGGCGCTGCTGCGCGATTCGGCAAGCTCGGCGGAGATGGCATTGCTGTCGCGCAGGCGCTCGCCACGGCGGGCTTCGTTGGCACTGCGGATGGCGGTGGCCTTGGCCTGTTGCAGCTGTGCTTCGAGGCGGCGGACTTCAGCCTGGAACGGGCGCGGGTCGATCTGGAACAGCAGGTCGCCTTTCTTGACTTGGGCACCTTCGGTGAAGCCGACCAGGTCGATCTGGCCCGAGACCCGTGGGCGCACTTCGACGGTTTCTGGCGCTTCAAGCCGGCCGGTGAACTCGTCCCATTCGTTGATCGGTTGCTCGATGACCTTGGCGACGCTGACCTTGGGCGCGGCGGGAGCCTGCACGGCGTCGGGGGTGCGGCCACAAGCGCCGAGCACCACCACTGCCAGGGCAGCGAGTGGGAAGCGCAAGGGTTTGAGTGAGTGATCCATGGAGAACTCCGCCAATGTATTAGTAGTGGGCGGAGTGTGAGTGTCTTGCGCGTGACGCACGAATCGAACGGAGCGAAGGTTATTATCACGCGCAATGATATGTCGGGATCCATTATCGATGGCGGGCATGTGACGGGGCTTGCGGGTAAGCGCTCTAACTGCAGTGCCGGCCCCTTCGCGGGCAAGCCCGCTCCCACAGGATCCATGCACTTCTCAAGGCCTGTGCAATACCTGTGGGAGGGGGCTTGCCCGCGAAGGGGTCAGGCAGACACCTTCGCACAGCAACTGAAATAGGCCCCGCCTTGCACACCTACCACCGCCTCCCTGGCCCCCTCGGTATCGTCCTCCTCGGCGTGCTGCAAATCCTGGTCTGGGGCGGCTCATTCTTCCTCATGGCGGTAATGGCCGACCCGATCAGCCGCGATACCGGCTGGCCCAGCCAGTGGGTCTACGGCGCGCTGTCCCTGAGTTTGATGGTCTCGGCGCTGTTCGCCCCCTGGTCCAGCCGCCTGGTCGCCCGCCATGGTGGCCGCCCGCAAATGGCCGCCAGCGGCGCGGTGGTGGCGGTAGGGCTGCTGATCATGGCCGCCAGCCACGACCTCGGCCTGTTCCTGCTTGCCTGGGCGGTGATCGGCATCGGCATGGCCATGGGCTTGTATGAAGCGCTGTTCGCCACCCTCGGCGGGTTGTATGGCGAAGGTGCGGGCAAGGCCATCACCGGCATCACCCTGATTGCCGGCTTCGCCTCGACCCTGTCCTGGCCAACCGTGGCCCTGGCCATCGAACACATTGGCTGGCGGGCGACGTGCGTGTGCTATGCGCTGGTGCTGATCGTGGTGGTCGCGCCGCTGTACTGGCGGGTGCTGCCTGCGGGCGGCCGGGTCGAGGTGCCGGCCAAGGCACAGGCAGCAGGCGAAGCGCCCGGCGTGGACCGCGCGCTGTACCTGCTGCTGACCTGCATGTTCGCCATCGGTGCGATCATCATGACCGCCATCGCCGTGCAGCTGGTGGCCGTGCTGCAGGGCCTGGGGCATTCGCTGCCGGTGGCCATCGGGCTGGCGGCGATGCTCGGCCCCAGCCAGGTGGCATCGCGGGTGCTGCAGATCCTGGCGGGCAAGCGCCACCCGATCTGGACCGCGCTGGCCTGGGTGAGCCTGGTACTGGTGGGGCTGCTGATGGTGACCTTTATGCCGGCAGCCACGGCGGTGGGCTTGCTGGTGTTCGGCTGCGGCAATGGCCTGCGGGCGATCGTACGGGGGCTGCTGCCGCTGGCGATGATGCCGCCAGCGCAGTATGTGATGTTGATGGGCCGCATGTCGCGGCCGTCGCTGATCGGACAGGCACTCACGCCAGTGGTGGGGGGCTTTCTGTTCGAGCACTTTGGCTCGATGGGGGTGTTGCTGACCCTGTGCCTGCTGGCGCTGACCAATGTGCTGTTGGTCGGGATGCTGATGTACCGGGTGCGAGCCAGCAGCTGAACCTGCTGGCACCACCGCTTGGCAATCGGGACTCAGCAGGTGCTGGCCGCTACCGGCTTGGCTCGGCGATACAGCACGGTCGTTGCGGTAAATCCGCATACCGCTGCGAACATCAGCCAGTAAGCCGGCGATGCCTTGTCTCCGGTGGCCTGCACCAAGAGCGTCGAAACGGCCGGCGTGAAACCGCCAAACAGCGCGGTGGCCAGGCTGAAGGCCAGAGAGAACCCGACCACACGCACGTTCGCCGGCATCACCTCGGTCAGCGCCGCGACCATGGCGCCGTTGTACATACCGAAGAAGAAAGAGAAGTACAGCAATACTGCCAGCAGGCGCTCGAAGCTGGCGGCCTCGGCCAGCCAGTGCATGGCCGGGTAGGCGCTGACCACGCACAGCAGGGAAATCGCCAACAGCTGCGGGCGCCGGCCGATGCGGTCGGAAAGGGCGCCGCCGATGGGCAGCCAGATGAAGTTGCTGACCCCGACCAGCAAGGTCACCATCAGGCTCTCGGTGGTGCTCAGTTGCAGCACGGTCTTGCCGAAGGTCGGGGTGTAGACCGTGATCAGGTAGAACGTGGTGGTCGTCATTGCCGCCAGCAAGCCGCCGGCCAGCACCGTGCGCCAGTTGTCGCACATCGAGCGGAATACCTCGGCAGCGCCCGGGTGGTGCCCGCGCGCCTTGAATGCTTCGGTCTCCTGCAACGAGCGGCGGATGATGAAGATGAACGGGATGATCACGCAGCCGATGAAGAACGGGATACGCCAGCCCCAGCTGGCCACTTCGTGGGTTGCCATGCAGGCATTGAGGGCGAAGCCCAGTGCCGCGGCGACGACGATCGCCACTTGCTGGCTCGCCGATTGCCAGCTGGTGTAGAAGCCGGTGCGCCCCGGCGTGGCGATTTCCGAGAGGTAGACCGAAACGCCTCCCAGTTCGGCGCCGGCGGAAAAGCCCTGTAACAGCCGCCCCAGCAGCACCAGCAGCGGGGCGAGGATGCCGATGCTGGCGTAACCCGGCACCAGTGCGATCAGCACGGTGCCAGTGGCCATGATCGACAGCGTCACGATCAGCCCTTTGCGCCGGCCGACCTTGTCGATGTAGGCGCCCAGCACGATGGCCCCCAACGGGCGCATCAGAAAGCCTGAGCCGAACACCGCGAAGGTCATCATCAATGAAGCGAACTCGCTGGTGGCCGGGAAGAACGTCTGGGATATGTAGGTGGCATAGAAACCGAACAGAAAGAAATCGAACTGCTCGAGGAAATTGCCGCTGGTGACCCGCAGGATGGCGCCCAGCTTGGCACCCCTGGTCTGTGTTGTTGTTTTCATCATGGCTACCGTTTTGCTCGCTTTTGTTGTTTTTTGAGGCGTGGCGCGATGTTCAGTCGCTGCCGGCATTGATCGGGTTGGGCTGGCGTTTCTCGATGGCGTGCTTGAGTAGCGCGGCGCTGCGGAAGATGCCGTGGGCGAACTTGCCGTAGGGCATGGTCAGGAAGAACGCCATCACCAGCCCCAGGTGCAGGGCCAGCAGCAGGCCAAGGGCGCTGGTTTCTCGAAACGCCAGCAGGGCAAGGCCGCTGGCGCTGACCAGCAACAGCAGGGCGATGAAACCGATGTCCATGGGCTTCTGCTCGCTGTCGCCGTGGGCGGGGTTGCGCTGCAGGTTGAGGTACAGCAGCCCGGCAGGGCCTACCAGCAGGCCGATGCCGCCGGCGATGCCGAGCATGACCGGCAGGCTCAGCACCGGGTAGGGCGCCGCCAGGCCCAGCAGGTAGTGGTAGAGCGTTGCGCTCGCGGTGGCGGCCAGGCACAGCAGGAAACCGTAGAAGGTCAGGTGGTGGAAGCGCCGCCGCCACAAGGTGAAGCGGTCATCGGCGTTGTTGCACCCCTCGCCATGGCCACCGTCCAGATACTTGAGCTTGGCCACGCTGGCCGTCGCTTCCAGTGCAGCGGCAGATTTCAGCCTGGCGTCTGCCGCAGGTGGCGAGATGTCGCGCCAGAACCGCCGTACGCCCAGCCCCAAGGCGATGACCGCAAAGCCGAACACCGCGCCAAACATCAGCGCCAGGGTGTTGTGCGCAAAAATGCCATAGAAGTTGCCCCCAGGCATGGGCGTGAACAGGTTGCCCATGGCCAACAGGCTCAGGCACAGGAAAAGCACCAGGCCGAAGCCGCTGGCCAGCGCCAGGGTCAGGCCGTTGCGCTGGTACAGGCGGCCCAGGGCGCGCGGCCAGGCGTATTCGACGTAGGTGTTCAGGCGTACCTTGGCCATGGCCTTGGGCACGTTGACCTCGAAGGCGTGGGGCGCCGCGTACTGGCAGGCGTGCAGGCAGGCGCCACAGTTGTGGCAGAGGTTGGCCAGGTAGTGGATGTCGGCCTGGGCGAACTCCAGGCGCCGGGTCATCGCCGGAAATACCGCACAGAAACCTTCACAGTAGCGGCAGGCATTGCAGATGGTCATCTGCCGCTGCACTTCGCTTTCGTGCACATTCAGCACCGGGATCAGTTCGCTTTGTGCCTGTGGTTCAAACAGCTGCATGGCGCACCTCGCGGTTATCGACGAAGCCCGCGCTGGCCGCCGCCTGGACGCCGGCGATACGGCCGAATGCCGTGCCAATGGCCATGCCGATGCCGGCGGTGTAGCCCTTGCCCAGTACGTTACCGGCCATCATTTCTCCTGCGACGAAAAGGTTTGGGCTGGGCTTTCCGGCGAAATGCACGGCGGCCGTTTCGTCGGTGGCCAGGCCCAGATAGGTGAAGGTGACGCCTGGCTTGAGCGGGTAGGCGTGGAACGGCGGCTTGACCAGCGGGCGGGCCCAGTGGGTCTTGGCTGGGGTCAGGCCGGCGGTGTGGCAGTCGTCGAGCGCGGTGTGGTCGAAGGTGCCGACCTGGCAGGCGTTGTTGAAGGCCTCGATGGTCTGGCAAAACTGCGCTTCTGGCAGGCCCAGCTTGCGCGCCAGCTCCGCCAGGGTATTGGCCGTGGTGCCAGGGAACACCGGTGGCATGAAGCGGCCGATGGCCTGCTGGTCGATGATCGAGTAAGCCTGCTGACCCGGCTGGCCGGCCACCAGGCGGCCCCAGATGGCATAGCGTTTGGGCCAGAAGTCTTCGCCTTCGTCGTAGAAACGCTCGCCGTCGCGGTTGACCACCACGCCCAGCGACACGCAGTCGATGCGGGTGCAGATACCGCCGTCATACAACGGTGCGCGAGCGTCGATGGCGACCATGTGCGCCTGGGTCGGATCGCCGATGATGTCGGCGCCGAGTTCGCCCATGCGCTTGAGCAGAATGCCGGTGTTGAAGCGCGTGCCGCGGATCAGGAAGTTGTCCGACGGCCATTCGCCACGGGCGTTCTGGCCCCAGGCTTCACGCAACCACTCACGGTTGGATTCGAAGCCGCCCGCCGCCAGCACGCAGGCCCTGGCCTGGATACGTTCGGCAGGCAGCTGCCGACCCTCTGCTTCGCGCGCGGCCAGGTGGGCGGCGACAAATTTGCCGCCCTGCAGTTCGATATCGCTGACCGGGGCGTTGTAGCGCACCTGCACGCCAAGCCGTTCGGCACTGCGGAAGTAGGCGTTCACCAGTGCCTTGCCGCCGCCCATGAAAAACGCGTTGGTCCGCGCCACATGCAGGGCGCCAGACAGCGGCGGCTGGAAATGCACGCCATGGCGGCGCATCCAGTCGCGGCAGCTGGAAGAAGCGCGGATGGCAATGCGTGCCAGCTTTTCGTTGGTCAGGCCGCCTGTGACTTTGAGCAGGTCCTGCCAGTACTCCTCTTCGGGGTAGGCATCGACCAGCACATCCTGGGGCGCGTCGTGCATGCACCGCAGGTTGCGGGTGTGCTGCGAGTTGCCGCCACGCCACGCCCTGGGCGCGGCTTCCAGCAGCATGACGCTGGCACCGGCCTCGCGGGCCATCAGCGCGGCGCAGAGGGCGGCGTTGCCACCGCCGATTACAAGAACATCGATCATTTTCGCTCCTCGGTCGCAAGGAGGCGTGAACGAAGGGCCCCTTGCGAGTGAGGAGAAAGTAGGGGAGCCGGCCGGGCGCCGAAAGGCGGGCTACGGCATGGGGTGTTCAGTTTTACTAAAGGCTGGCGTCTTCGATCCAGGTTGCGCCTGGCCATTGCTGCTGGCTGACGAGCTGGCGCGCGACGTCGATGATCACCCGCCGGGTGGCCAGTGCGGCAGGTGACAGTTCATCGTCCGCCAAGGTTGCCAGCAGGTTGCGCCGGCCGACGTGGGCGTCGCTGATCTGCGCGACACACAGCCCGCTTTCACCCTTGAGCGCCGCTGCGGCGCCCGGCTGAATGGTGGCGGCATGGCCGGCACGCACGGCGTTCATCAGGACCGCCAGGCCATCGACTTCCATGATGATGTTCGGCACCAGGCCGAAGCGTTCGAAAGCGGCCATCAACGTCGAGCGCAGGCCATGCTGGGCGCTGGGCATGACCAGCGGCAGCTGGCCCAGATCGGCCAGCTGCACACTGCTGCCCGAGGGGGCGTGGGGGAGCTGTGGAGGGCTGATGACGAAGAGCTTTTCGTCGAGCAGCGGCGTCACGCTCCAGCGTTTACCCCCCTCGAGCTGGAAAAGGATGGCGAGGTCGATCTGCCGGGCATTGAGCTGCGCGGCGAGGTGCCCTGAAAGCATTTCCACCAGGTGCAGCTGGATATCGGGGTAACGCTCACGCATGGCGTTGATCAGCGGTAGTGCGAGCACGGTGGCGGTAGTGGGCGGCAGGCCGACGGTGACGTAACCGCTCATACGTCCACGGTGGGCGGCCAGAATGGCATTCTCGGCCTGGCGCAGGCTGAGCTGGGCATGGTGCAAGAAGGCCATGCCGGCGCTGGTTGGCGTGACCCCCGTGCTGCTGCGATTGAGCAGGCGGGTGCACAATTCGCTTTCGAGCTTGGCGATCTGCTGGCTCAGGGCGGAGACGCCGACCTCCAGTTCGAGCGCGGCGCGGCCAAGGCTGCCGTGTTCGATGATCTTGACGAAGTAGCGCAGTTGCCTGAGTTCCAAGGGTGGACTCCAGAGGGTTTGCCAAAGTGGTTGCGACATGCGGGTAAACGCGGATCAGGTGAAGCGTCAGTCGATCAACCCTGGGCAAACTGCAACAGCTTGTCGCCATCGAGCCGATAGCGCACCCACTCATCCTGTGGCTCGGCCCCCAGGGACTTGTAGAAACCGATCGCAGGTTCGTTCCAGTCCAGTACGCTCCACTCGAACCGCCCGCAACCTTTGGCCACTGCTTCGCGCGCAATGTGCCGCAACACATCACGACCTGCACCACCGCCGCGCTGCTCGGGGGTGATGTACAGGTCCTCCAGATAGATACCGTTGCGGCCCTGCCAGGTGGAATAGCTGTAGAAATACACGGCGAAGCCGATGGCCTTGCCGTCGCGTTCGCAGATCAGGCTGTGCACGGTGCTGCCGTCATCGAACAGGCTATGCTCGATGTCGGCAACGGTGGCAACTACCTCGTGACGGGCGCGCTCGTACTCGGCCAGCTCGGTGATAAAGGCGAGAATCTGCGCAGCATCACTGCGAACGGCGGGGCGGATGGTCAGGCTCATGCAGGGGCTTCCATGTTCTTGGGTGGATGGTTCAGTGGTGAGCGGTACAGTAATGTGTATCTGCATAATTTAAGGTAACTGTATCGGTCGCAGGGCAGGGCGACTCCGTTAGTGTGACAGCACCTGCAACGATTCTGGAATGCCTGCCATGCTTGCCTCTGCCGACCTGCTGACCGCCTTCGTGCTGTTTGCCTTCGTTTCCTCGATCACCCCGGGGCCTAACAACACCATGCTGCTGGCCTCGGGCGTGAATTTCGGGGTGCGCCGTTCGATCCCGCATGCCATGGGTATCAGCGTCGGTTTCATGGTCATGGTGCTCGCGGTGGGCCTGGGCCTTGGCGAGGTGTTCAAAGCCTGGCCGGTGCTGTACAGCGTGCTGCGCTACACCGGTGCGGCCTACTTGCTGTACCTGGCCTGGAAGATCGCCACCTCAGGGCCGCTTGGCGCTGACTCGCCAGGCGCGCGCAAGCCACTGGGGTTCTGGGGGGCTGCGGCATTTCAGTGGGTCAACCCCAAGGCCTGGGTGATGGCGGTGGGGGCGATTACCACCTACACGCCGGCCCAAGGCTACGTGACCAACGTGGTGGTAATTGCCGCACTGTTCGCTTTGGTCAACTTGCCCAGCGTCGGGGTATGGGTGATGTTCGGCAGCGCCCTGCGCAACCTGCTGCAGAACCCACGCTGGTTGATGCTGTTCAATGTCCTGATGGCCGTGTTGCTGGTGATTTCACTTTACCCATTGCTGTTTGTAGAATCGGCGTTTTCATGAACCGTCGAGTGCAGTAAACCAATGCAGCTGATCCCCTGGTCCTTCGAGACCTCCGAAGGCTTTACCTTGCGTGGCTGGCGCTCGCCAGCCAGCGGCAAGCCGCTGCTGCACTTCCTGCACGGCAACGGCTTCTGCTGCCTGGTCTACCAGCCGCTGCTGATGAGCCTCAGTGAACATTTCGATGTGTGGCTCAGCGATGTTCAGGGCCATGGCGACAGCGATCATGGCGGTGATTTCCGCGGCTGGAACCGTACCGCTGCGCTTGCGGCGCAAGCCTTCGATGCCGGCCGTGGGGAATATGGCGAGGTTCCCCGGTACGCAGTGGGGCATAGTTTCGGTGGTGTGCTCACCGGTTTGATGCTGGCCAGCCAGCCTGGCTTGTTTGCCCGGGCCGTATTGCTCGACCCTGTGCTGTTCAGCCAGCGCAGGATCGGCGTGATGGGCGCCGCTGCGCTGGTCGGCTTGCACCGCCGGCATACCTTGGCGCGCAAGGCTGCCAGCCGGTGCAGCCATTGGCCCGACCGTGAGTCGGCGCGGGCATCGCTGCAGGGGCGTGGCATCTTCAAAGGCTGGAGCGACGCGGCGCTGCAGGCGTATGTCGAGCACGCGATTGGCGATTGCGATGAGGGTGTGGTGCTCAAGTGCCGGCCCAGCCGCGAAGTCGAGATTTTCAGCTCGTTCCCGTCGCGCCTGTGGGCGCAGTTGGCTTCCATCCAGGTGCCCACGTTGGTGCTTCATGGCGAACAGACCTACCCCTTCGTGCCGCACTCGGCGCAGCGCCTGGCCAGTCTGAACCCTGAGGTGAGCGCCCTTCAGGTTCCGGGCGGGCACTGCTTCATGCAGGAAGACCCAGCGATGGCTGCGCAAAAGGTGCTCGATTTTCTGCAGGCGTGAGCGACTGTTCCATTATTGGGACGATCAGTGCCATTTAAGCTGGCTACCGGCTTTTTGAGCTCATTGGTAAGGTTAGCCCAGCTTAGAGAGGAGACTTCTCATGAAAAAGATCCTGGGTATCCACCGTAGCCCTCACGCCCATTGGGTTGGCGATGGTTTCCCTGTGCGCAGCCTGTTCACCTACGACAATCTGGCGAGCAAGATCAGCCCGTTCCTGTTGCTCGACTATGCCGGCCCCTACGACTTCACTTCGACCAGTGACCGTCGCGGTGTCGGCCAGCACCCGCACCGCGGGTTCGAGACCGTGACCATCGTTTACCAAGGCGAGCTGGAGCACCGCGACTCGACGGGGGCCGGCGGCCTGATCGGCCCAGGTGACGTGCAGTGGATGACGGC
Source organism: Pseudomonas sp. NBRC 111123 (assembly GCF_001320205.1). NCBI lineage: Bacteria > Pseudomonadati > Pseudomonadota > Gammaproteobacteria > Pseudomonadales > Pseudomonadaceae > Pseudomonas > Pseudomonas sp. NBRC 111123. The sequence continues at coordinate 25,631 of NZ_BCAZ01000028.1, read as the reverse complement.
CGCCAACGGCATCATCCACGAAGAGTTCCATTCCCCGGCGTTCGCCCGCAGCGGCGGCACGCTGGAGATGGTGCAGCTGTGGGTCAACCTGCCAGCACGTGACAAGCGTGCGGCGGCGGGTTACCAGACGCTGTTGTCGGCGGACATCCCCGTGGTGCAACTGGAAGGCGGCGCCGGCAGCCTGCGGGTGATCGCCGGTGGCTATCAGGGCCATTCGGGCCCGGCGCGGACCTTCACGCCGATGGACGTGTGGGACATGCACCTGAAGGCCGGTGCCAACCTGCAATTGCCGGTCGCAGCAGGTCGTAATGCCGCGCTGGTGGTGCTGCGCGGCAGCGTACGAGTCAACGGTGAGCGTGACGCGGGCCCGGCCAGCCTGGTGCTTCTGGAACGTGGTGGCGAAGATGTGGCCATCGAGGCGCTCGAAGGCGCCAGCCTGCTGCTGCTCAGCGGTGAACCGATCGATGAGCCGATCGTTGGCTATGGCCCGTTCGTGATGAATAGCCAGGCAGAGATTGCCGAGTCGTTCGATGACTTCCACGCCGGGCGCTTTGGACAGATGGCGGGCGAGGGGGCTGGCCTCGATCATTGATTGCCTGTACCGGCCTGTTCGCGGGTAAACCCGCTCCCACAGGATGACCACAGGGTCGAGCAATGTGGGTTCCCTGTGGGAGCGGGTTTACCCGCGAATACGTCGGTACAAGCGACACAAAACTTGGCATGATGCAGCGATGCCTCTGTCCCACTTGCACGCCGTGCACCGTTCACTCAGCGCTTCTGGCCAGCACACCGTGTGGCTGCGCTACCCCACACCCTACCACTGGCCTTCCACGCTGGCCTTCCTGGCCGCCCGTTGTATCCCTGGTATCGAAACCTTCCGCGATGGCACCTATCGCCGCAGTTTCACCGTGGCCGGCAAGCACGCTGTGCTCGACGCCAGGCCGGCTAATGGCGACCGCCTGTTCATCCGCTTCAGCGGCGTGCCTGCCCGATTCGTCCCCGCCCTGATTTCCCGCATCCGCCGCTTCTTCGACCTTGACGCCGACCCCGCACGCATTGCTGCCGAGCTGTCCCGCGACCCCTTGATGGCCAGGCTGCTCGCCGCCCACCCAGGCCTGCGCGTGCCGCAAGGCTGGGACGCCTGCGAACAAGCCATGCGCACGGTGCTGGGTCAGCAGATCAGCGTGGCCGGTGCCATGACCCTGGCCGGACGCCTGGTGGCGCGCCACGGCCAGCCGTTGCGTCTGCCGGCCGCTGGCCTGACACATGTCTTCCCGACGTCGAATGTGCTCGCCAACGCCGACCTGGAAAACCTGGGCATGCCCCGCGCACGCGCTGCCACCCTTGGTACTTTGGCGCGAGCGTTACTGGCGCAGCCAACATTGCTACGAACGGGCCAGGCGCTGGAACCGCTGCTGGCCAACCTCTGCCATCTGAAAGGGATCGGTCCCTGGAGTGCCCACTACCTGGCACTGCGCCAAGCAGGTGCCCATGACGCATTGCCGCTGGGCGATGTGGCATTGGTCAAGGCGTTACGCCTGCTGGAAGGGCCTGACGCTCAACTGGCCGAGCGCGCCTTGGCCTGGCGCCCTTGGCGCGCATATGCCGCGCAGCATCTATGGGCGTCATTGGCTGATAAATAAGGGTGACCGCCTGTCGCGAAGTGCTCGCATTCGATCGAACAGGCGAGGCCTTTGATCGTTCTTCCACTAAGGTGCTAAAGGGTTCTTTGCACGATCATTTCCCCGGCGCATGGACGGCCGCTTGGGCATGAGCAATATCAATTGGCACCCTGCCTGCCAAAGGCGTACTCACACATAACAGGCCATCCAGTACAGAGAGGGTCGTAACATGGCGTTGATTGGAGTTTCGATGCTGGAAATGCGGCAGATCATCGAGCAGGCCTGTCTGCCAGATCGCTGCGAAGTCAGCTGCCCGGACGGCACCACCCTGACCATTCGCCTGGGTCAGGGGCAAAACCTGGAGAAGGGCGTCACTCTCTCCGGGGTTTCGCTGCAGAGCTTGAACAGTTGCCGTGACCTGGTGCACCTGGTCGGCCAACTGCACACCCTGCGAGACAGCCACCCGGCGGCACTCAGGGCCATCGCCTGAGCACCGAAGTGCCCCGGTCAGCCGAGGCTGGCCGGGCGCACGTATTCCGGCGTCAGACCGGACCAGAACAGGATCATTGCCACCAGGATGGTCACCAGCAACAACAGCCCCACGCCCCAGACGCAGCTGGAAAACAGCATGGCCTGCTCCTTGCGCAGGCGCAGGAAGGTTTGCAAGCCGCCGTACAACAGGAGTGTGGCGTAGGCTGAAGCGGCAACCAGCACCAGCAGTGCCAACCAGCGAATCGGCAGCAGGCCGACGATACCGGCGAAGAACCACGGCGTGGCGCAATAGGCGGCGAAGCCTATGCATTGGTTGAGCGTCGGTTGCGTGTCGAAACCACGTGACATCCAGCGGATCATCACCCCCATCAACATTACCCCGACCACGGTGGTGGCATACAGCAGCCCGGCCAGTTGAGCGGCGCTGGCCATGCTCAATTGCACCCGCTCTTGTGCGGCCAGGCTCCAACCGAAGGTAGTGGTGCCGACGAACAGGCACAGGGCAGGGATCAGGGCCAGCGCCAACAAGCGCGGCAGGTACTGTTGCGGGTGGTCCTCCTCGGCGCGGCGGATCTCGATCCAGGCGTCGGAGGGGTGGGTGAAGAGCTTGAGCAACGGGCTGTTCATGGCGTTCTCCAGAAGGCTAGGCCTTTGTAGTTATGGAGATCCACCGTTTGCGTCAGGTTCAGCCCGCTGCGCCGCCGTTGATCGGCTTATTGCAGCTCCAGCAGCAGGTTCAGGCCGCCATCACCGCATTTGCCATGGTCACGGACCACGCCACGATAACTTTGACCGTCCCATACGAATGCCACGCTGTGCGCGCGCTCGACCTTGTCCGGCAGCGGCGGGCAGATGTGCAGGCGCAGGGCAGGGCGGCCCTGCAGGCTGAGGGCCGCCATTTGGCATTGGCATTCAACGCTCAAAGCCACGGGGCCGAACAGGGTGTCGCGGACGTAATCGAGCTGCAAACTGGAATTGGGCGCGCGGCCAGGCATCTTCATGTTCATGGCTGCTGGATTCCTGGGCGTTGGCACAGCAGGTTAGGCTGGATGGGCATAGGTGTCAGGCTCCTGGCAAAAGGATGGCACGTATCAACGTTTTGAAGCTTGCCGGAGCTGGATGTTCAACTTGTTTCAGTGATTTTCATGGATTTTTTTACGTGTGCCGACGAAGGGTTACTGGCGGCCCTGTGAACCGTGAATCGGCTTGTTTTAGCCATCAGTTGCGTGGGTCATTTGGATTTGCGCCTGGTTCATTGAACAGGCACCTCTTCAAACGCCTCAGGTGGTGCAGGTGCTGCCCGCACGTTGAAAAGTAGGCAGATGATGTGCCAGCAGCTGCTCGGCGGGCATCAGGTCACCCATCTGGTGCGGGTAGGCTGACACCGACAGGCTCAGGTCCAGGGCCATGCCTTCGGCATCGCTGAGCACCACCACGGCAGGGATCTTCGGTTGGGTGTAGGGGCAGTGGCGCGCCAGGGCATGAAGGCTTGGCGCATGTGCCGTTTGCGCCACTGCGCATGGCCAGCAAACCGGTGATGCGTGCTGTCAAGGTGGGGGTCCACAGGGGCGGGCTGTAGGCGGAGTGCTGCAGCGTGGGGAAAACCTGTTCAAGGGCGAAACCGGAATCGGTATAGCGACAGGGTGGCGCATCGCCCGCTCGCGGGACGATGGCATAGCGCACCGGCAGGATCGGCACCCGTGCGCTGCAGGCGGGCCTGGATGGGGCGCGGCTGACAGGGGCGTCACTCATCGGCTGATTGCTCGTAGTGGTCGGATGCATGGCGATCAGGCGCAATCACGCAGACCCCGAACACTATCGAGGAATCAATTCTCGGAGCAGTTGGACGCTTCTCAACGCTTTGTAGCATTCTTCGACGTGGAAACGACAATGCCTATCATCCCCCGATTCGGGGAATTGCCATGGGGAATCCTCCCCAATCTGTTGCGCTACGCACCTAACTCACTGAAATAAAAAGCCATTCGCAAATGGCACACACCTTGCTGAAACCCTCCACAGTGTCCCTGTGTCCCGGAGGTGCAGCATGTCGATCCCGAACAAAGGCCCCGTCCTGACATCACTTGTCTTGGCCTTGTTTGGCTGGGAAGCGACCAGCGAGGCTGCCGTGCAGTGCCAGCGCACCCTGGTGGCCAATGTGGTGGCCCTGGACCAGCCGCTGATGTTCAACCGCCTTGGTGCGCAGAACGCCAACGGCATGATCTACGCCCTGCGCGAGGATGTGGTGGATGAGCGCCAGGTACCGCTGAGCAAGGGCGGGGCCGCCGTGCCGGGCAAGGTCACCCTGCGCCCCGACAAGCGCCCACGGCCGATCGTGCTGCGCGTAGCCGCCGGGGACTGCCTCACGGTCAACCTCACCAACCTGCTCGACTACAGGGCCAACCCCAACAAGCATGGTATTGAAGCCGAAGCGCCTGAGGGCGAAGAGGGGCCGCAGACAGAGGTCGAGAATGAAGCCGGTGAAGGCTTTGTCGCCGATGAGCAGGTGGCCGAGCGCATGGTCGGCTTCCAGGTCAACGGCCTGCAGGCGGTCAACAGCATTGCCGACATCTCCGCCAACACCGGCCGCAACGGCAACTTCCTGGTAAGCCCGGGCAGCACTCGCAGCTACACCCTGTATGCCGAACGCGAAGGGGCGTTTGCTGCCACCAGCAAGGCCGCCACCTTCGGCGGCGAGGGGACTGCCGGTAACGTCGCCAACGGCCTGTTCGGCCAGGTGGTGGTGGTGCCCAAAGGTGGGCGCACCTACCGCAACACCCTGACTGAAGAGGAAATGCGCCTGGCCACCACCGGGCGTACCGCCACCGGCCAGCCAGTGATCGACTACGAGGCCCGCTACCCGCAGCGCGAGCCGTGGGTGACCGAGGGCAAGGCCGGCAAGCCGATCATTGCAATGATCGACGGCAACGAGATCCTCAACAGCGAAACCGATGCCATCGTCATGGGCCCCAACCCTGATGGCAGCTTCCCCAAGTCCACTTATCCGCTGGAAAACATCGGCAAGCGCAACCCGGCACTGCCCAACCGGCTCGAGGCGTTCCGCGACTTCGCCTCGCAGTTCGCCGACGAAGTGGCCGGCACCCAGGCCTTCCCCGGCTACTGGGCCGACCCGGTCATGGGGCATGTGCTGGAACCGGCACGCGACTCGTTCATGATCAACTACGGCTCCGGCGGCATGGGCGCCGAGGTGGTCGCCAACCGCCTGGGCGTGGGGCCGATGCATGACTGCCTGTCGTGCGCCTACGAAGAGTTCTTCCTCAGTGCGCACACCGTGGGCGATGTCGGCACCCTGGTCGATGTGCCGGCCAACGTCGGCCTCGAACATATCCGCCCCGGCGAAGTGCCGCCGGCCAGCGCCACCGGGGTCAAGGCCAGCATGGCCCTGTACCCGGCGGAACCTGCCAACGTGCATCACAGCTACATCGGTGATTTCACCAAGTTCCGCAACACCCACAACGGCCACGAGCAGCACATCTTCCACCTGCACGGGCACCAGTGGTTGTTCAACCCCAATGACGACAACTCCGACTACATCGATGCCCAGGGCATCGGTGCGGGTGTCGGCTACACCTACGAAATTGCCAATGGCGGCTCGGGCAACCGCAACCGCGTGGCCGGCGACGCCATCTACCACTGCCACTTCTACCCGCACTTCGCCCAAGGCATGTGGGCCATGTGGCGGGTGCATGACGTGTTCGAGGAGGGCACCCGGCTGGACGTCAGCGGGCAAGGCGCGAACGGCTTCCACAGCACCCCGTTCGCACTGCGCAGCGGTAAACCCGCTGTCGGGGCACGGGCACTGCCCGACGGCGAGATCGTTGCCGGCACACCGATCCCGGCTATCGTGCCATTGCCTGGCAAGGCCATGGCGCCGATGCCTGGCAAGGTCGTGGTTGTGCCCAAGCTCGCTGCCGAGCAGGTCGCCGCCAACGACGACAACCCACCTGAAATGGACGGTGATGACGACCACGCCCACCCGCCTGGCGCAGCCAAGGCAATTGGTTCACTGGCCCTGGTCGACCGCAGCGAAGCCAACCGCAATCCTGACGGCACCCTGAAGAACCCAGGCTACCCGTTCTGGATCGGTGGCATGGAAAGCAGCGTCGGCAACCGCCCGCCAACCCCGCCACTGGACATGCTCGACCCGGCTCTGGCCCGGCAGCTCAAGGACAGCGGCAAGGCCCTGTGGGCCAACCTCGACCCCAACCAGGTCGATGGCTGGGACGGTGGCCTTGGGCGCCACGCGCTGGACGGTGTATCCGCTGGCGGTGAGGCCGTGACCACCACCACCAAGCTGGATTTCTCCAAGGTGGTGCACCGGGCCAAGCCGATCTACCTGCCGGAAGAGGGCACCGACGTCGAGCAGGCCGCCATGCAGTTCCACGCCATGGCCGAGCACCCCAGCTACGCGCTGATCCCCGGCAGCCAGCCGGTGCCCAAGGCCTTCCGCACCAACGGCGCGCTGCCGACTGCAGGCGCACCGTTCTACGAGCCGTGCATGGATGACCGTGGCAAACGCCTGACCCAGTCTTCGGGCGTTGGTGAATTCTTCAGCGGCGAAAGCCTGACCGGCATCAACTTCCGCGGCGCGTCCAGCTTCACCGCCGACCGCCCGCGCATCTACAAGGGTGCCAACATCCAGTTCGACGCGGTGTACAACAAGGTCGGCTACCACTTCCCGCAGGCGCGCATCATCGCCTTGTGGGAAGACGCCTGGCCGGTGATCACCAAGCAGCGCCCGCCAGAGCCGCTGGTGATGCGCATGAACACCTTCGACTGCACCATGTACCAGCACACCAACCTGATCCCGTCGTTCTATGAAATGGACGACTACCAGGTGCGCACCCCGACCGACGTGATCGGCCAGCACATCCACCTGCCCAAGTGGGACCTGACCGCCGCCGATGGCTCGGCCAACGGCTGGAACTACGAAGACGGCATCCTCTCGCCCGGCAGTGTGGTCGAGCGCGTGCATGCCATCCGTGCCTTCAACAACTGCAGCGAGGGTGACACTCGCGACGGCACCGCCGCCTGCCCGAAAGCCAAGCAGCACCCGTACTTCGGCCGCTTCGGCCGGGCAGACTGGCTCGGTGCCCGCACGGCCATGCAGCGCTGGTTTGCCGACCCGCTGGTCAACGTGTTCAACGTCGACCGCGGCCTGGGCACCATCTTCACCCACGACCACCTCGGCCCATCGACCCACCAGCAGCTCGGGCTCTACGCCACCGTGCTGGCTGAACCGGCCGGTTCCACCTGGTACCACGCCGAAACCGGCGAGAAGCTGTACGACCCGGCCACTCGCCAGGACGGCGGCCCGACCTCGTGGCAGGCAGTGATCCAGACGGGCGACCACGATGGCGATGGCAAGAACGACAGCTACCGTGAGTTCTTCCTCGAGTACAGCGACTTCCAGCATGCTTATGAAGCGGGCGTGTATGTCGGTGCCGGCCCGGATGGCATCCCCAATGCCCAGTCGTTCCCGGCCACCGCCGACAGCTTCCGCTACGCCATCAACCCGCCGGTGCGCGGCAAGGCGTCGAACCTGCTCGAAGCCATCGTCGAGGAGCGTGGCGGCATCAACCCAGGTTGCCCGAGCCGGCCTTGCCCGCAGGCCATCTCGGTCGATGACCCCGGCATGTTCGTCGTCAACTACCGTAACGAACCGTTGGCCCTGCGCGTGTTCGACCCGAACAAGGTCGGCCCGGACGGCAAGCGCGGCATGCAGGCCGACGGCCTCGGTGGCGACCTCAGCTACGCCCTGCAGACCCGCACCGACCGCGCCATCCCGGCGATGAACATGGCGCCATCGGCGATCACCTCGGCGGTCGGCCCCACCGGTGGTACCACGCGCTTCCCGCCGCACATCAATAAGGCTGGCAGCGAACCGGGCGACCCGTTCACGCCCATGCTGCGTACCTACAGCGGCGACAACGTGCGCCTGCGCATGCACGCCGGTGGCCATGAAGAGGAGCACAACGTCACCCTGCATGGCGTGAAATGGCTGCAGAACGGCTCGGGCTTCGGCAACAGCTCCAACTCGGGCTGGAAGTCGTCGCAGATGATCGGCATTTCCGAGCAACTGGGCTTCATGGCACCGGTGTCGATGATCTCCAGTTCTGCCGCCACCAATGGTGACTACCTGTACTCGCTGGACGCAGCGCTGGAGGGCTACTGGAACGGCATCTGGGGGATTATGCGCAACTACACCGCGCAGCGTGCCGACCTGTTCCCGCTGCCCAACAACCCGCAGCCGGTAGCCATGCGCAACACCGTGAACTTCGACGGCATCTGCCCGAAAACCACGGCCAACCCCAACGGCATCGGCACCCGTGCCACGGTCAAGCGCAGCTATGAGATCGTCGCCGCGCTGGCCAACGACATCCTGGAAAACCGCAACGGCGTCGCCATCAATGACCCCGCCGGGATTGGCCAGCATGTCGGCGGCCCGCTCAGGGCCAATGGCGGTACCCTGGTATTCAACAACCGCAAGACCAGTATCCCGCTGGTGAGCGGGGTCGACCCGGAGGACGGCGAGCCGTTCAGCATCGGTGGCCACAGTGCGCCGCTGCATGACCCGACCGCGATCCTGTACGTGCGCAAGGCCGACCTCGACGCCACCACCGGCAAGCTGAAGGCGGGTGTACCTGTAGAGCCGCTGATCCTGCGTGCCAACGCGGGTGACTGCATCAGCATCACCCTGGAGAACCGCCTGCCCGAGGTGATGCCGGACCTGCCCAGCACCGCGGTGATGCACAACGTGGTCAAGCGTGACCGCTTCGACAGCGAAGGCGCCACCGCCTTTGCCAACAACCTGATGCGCCCGTCCAGCCACGTCGGCCTGCACGCCCAACTGCTGGCCTACGACATCACCAAGTCCGATGGTGCCAACGTCGGCCTCAACCCGTTGCAGACCGTGCCGCCCCGGGCCGGCAACAGTGGCGCCTACCCGAGCAAGGTGTACCAGTACTACGCCGGCCACCTGGAGCGTGAAGGCAAGCCGGTGCTGCAACTGGGCCGCACGGTGGACAACATCAACTCCACGGCGATCGAGTTCGGTGGCCTGAACCTGACCCCGTCGGACTTCATCAAGCAACCGCAGAAGGGCCTGGTCGGTGCCATGAGCGTCCTGCCGCAGACCGCTACCTGGACCGAGGACAGCGCCAGCCGTGCCCAGGCCACGGTGAAGGTTACCGGTCAGGCGGACTACCGCGACTTCGTCACGGTCTGGCAGCGCGCGCTGAACATGCGCTGGGCCGATGGCCGCCCGGTGGAAGGCATCAACACGGAAGGCAACGGCGCGGCGGGCGACCCGCAGGACAATGGCAACATGGCCGTCAACTACCGCACCGAACCGCTGTGGCTGCGCTTCGGCATGGCCCCGGACTCGCCATTCGGCCGTGCCAACGGCCTGGGCTTCGGCGATGTGCCCAACGCCCACATGGCCTACGCCAATGCCTTGGTCGGCGGCGACCCGCTGACCCCGGTGCTGTACGCCAAACCGGGCCAGCCCGTGCGTAACCACATCGTCATGCCCAGTGGTGGCAGCCGCGGCATGGTCTATCAGTTGGACGGGCATATCTGGCCGCTGCACAGCTACCAGGCCGAGAAGAATGACCTCAACGGCTACCCGATGAACCTGCCAGGTATTGGCTCGGTACGCTTCGGCCTCAACCCGATGGCCATGTACATCGGTGCCCAGGAGAGCGTGCTGCCAGCCGCGCACTTCAGCTTCATGCTGCCCAGTGCCGGTGGCGCCAACGCAGTGTCGGGGGACTACCTGTTCCGCGACTATGCCGCCTACGGCAACCTCTCGGGACTGTGGGGCATCCTGCGGGTGACCAATGACCTGCCGCCGGCAACCGCCGCGGGCCAGTAAAGGAAGGGGAGCGCGAGCATGTACAACTACAAGAAGACTCGGCCCGCGGTACTGGGCGTGGTGGTGGGCGCAGCGCTAATCGGCCTGGGTGTGATGTACGAGAACCTCTGGTGCGATGCGCGTGAACTGCTGCAGGAACCTGCCGACCCGCAAGCCCTGCACCGGCTCAGCCGCGACGGCGTGACCGTGGCGTTCGAAGCTCGGCCACTGGCCGGCGCAGAGCTGCGCGAAGGCGCTTTCGCCAACGTGCGCTTCAAGGTCACCGACCAGGCCAGCGGACAGCCGTTGTCGGGCCTGGCGCCTGGGGCCTGGATCGATCCGGCGCAGTCGGCACCGCTCGAAGGCGGCAACCGCGATCAGAGCTGCAAGGCCCGCGTTGCACTGTTCCTCAAGAGCAGCATCGGTGCACGCCCGTTGCTGGACCTGAACAGTTACTTCCTGCTGGTGCTGAACAAGGACGCCAGCCTGACCGTGATCGACCCGACCGTTTCGGTGGGCGGCATCACCAGTACCCTGGCGCGCATCGACCTGCCGGGCCGGCCCATGGACTGGGCGGCAACCGGGGATGACAAGCAGGTATTCGTGTCGATCCCGGAGCGTGGCCAGGTGGCGGTGATCGATACCGAGACCTTCACCCGTGTGGCCAACCTGGACGCTGGCCAATCGCCGGTTCGCGTGGCTTTGCAGCCGGACCAGCATCGGCTGTGGGTTGGCAACAACAGCAGCGACCCGTCCAAAGGCGGGGTGACGGTGATCGACGTCCCCTCACGCAGCCCCCTGAAGTCGTTCGCCACTGGCTCCGGGCACCACGAAATCGCCTTCAGCGCCGACTCGCGCTACGCCTTTGTCAGCAACCGCGACGGCGGCACCTTGAGCATCATCGACATCTCCGAGATGCGCCTGCTGAAAACCTTGGAGGTCGGCCCGCACCCGCTGTCGGTGGCCTACTCGGCACTGTCCCAGGCGGTTTACGTGGCCGACGGTGAAGAAGGCACGGTGCGGGTGATCGATGCCCGCAGCCACCAGCTGCGCCACATCGTCAAGGCCGAGCGCGGCCTGGGGCCGATGCGCTTCAGCAGCGATGGCCGCTACGGCATCGTGCTCAACACCTTGGACAACCAGGCCCTGGTGATCGACGCCAGTACCGACAAGCTGATCCACCGCGTTCCGGTGGCGGCCGAGCCCTACCAGCTGACCTTCACCAAAGGCTACGCCTATATACGTGGCCTGGCCTCACCCAAGGTCAGCATGATCAACCTGAGCAGCCTGGGCGAAGGGCGCCAGCCGATCGTGCAGGGCTTCGAAGCCGGCCCTGCGGCCCCGCGCCAGGCCGGTGACCTGCCATTGGCCCAGGGCTTGTCGGTGTCGCGTGACGACAACTCGGTGTTCGTGGTCAACCCGGTGGACAACACCACCTACTTCTACGCCGAAGGCATGAATGCTCCGATGTCCGGCTACAACAACCGTGGCCACCAGGCCCGGGCGACCCTGGTCATCGACCGCAGCCTGCGCGAGCTGGCACCGGGTGTGTATGGCTCGACGGTAAAAATGCCGGCGGCGGGCACGTTCGATGTGGCCTTCCTGCTCAACCAGCCGCAGATCATCCACTGCTTCAGCACCGATGTGGCCGCGGCGCCAGATGCCAGCAAGCGCCGGGGGGCGCATGCCGAGTTCATCGGCCTCGATAAGCCAATGCCCCAGCAGACGGTGTTCACCGCCAAGGTACGCATCGTTGGCGACGACGGCCGGCCGCAGGTCGGCCTCGCCGACCTGACCCTGCGCTATTTCCTGGCGCCCTCGTCGCTGCCGCGCAACCTGCCGCTCGAAGAGGTGGGCGAGGGCGTGTACCAGGCGGCGCTGACCTTGCCCGAAGCGGGCGCCTGGTACCTGCATGTGCAGTCGCCGTCGCTCGGGCGCAAGTTCACCGAAGAAAACTACACCAGCCTGCGCGTGCTGCCAGCCGCCGAAGCTGCCGCTTCCCAGACCCAAGTGAGGAATGTGCGATGAACGCCAAGCATTCTTTTCAGTTGCTTGCCCTGAGCCTGGCCCTGGCCAGCAACCTGGCGCTGGCCCATGCCGGTCATGACCACGACGGCCACGCCGGGCAGCCGCCGGCGGCCCACCAGGAGAAGACCAGCGTGCGTTTTGCCGATGTCCCCTTGCTCAACCAGAACGGCATGCCGGTGCGCCTGGAGAAAGACCTGGTGGGCGAGCGGCTGGTGGTCATGGGGTTCATCTACACCAGTTGCACCACGGTGTGCCCGGTGGTGTCGTCGATCATGGGCAAGGTCCAGCAACAGCTGGGTGGGCGTGTGGGGGAGGAGATCCAGCTGGTGTCGATCAGCGTCGACCCGCAGCGTGACGATGCCAAACGCCTGCAGGCCTACGCCAAGTCCTTCCAGCACGGCCCGGGCTGGAGCTGGCTGACCGGCTCGCAGTACGCCATTACCGAAACCCTCAAGGGCCTGGGCAGCTTCAGTGCCGACCTTAGCCAGCACCCACCGCTGATCCTGGTGGGCGACGGCCGCACTGGCCACTGGACCCGCTACTACGGCTTCACCGACCCGGCCGTGCTGGTCGAGGAAATCAACCGCCTTAGCGCCCGCCGCGTGCACGCCAAGAGCACCGCAATCGCCGAAAACCATGAGGTGCAGCCATGAGCAGCGCAGCCCGCCACACCACGATGCGCAGCACCGACTGGCTGGCCCTGGTGGCCGTGCTGTGGATCCTCAGCTCGGTCGCTTTCGCCCACGACGGCCATGCGCCGCAAGGGCCCAGCCCGCAACCGGCGCCGCCGGCCATGACCAGCGGTGGCGGTACCCGCGATGCGCAGACCTGGTTCACCGACACCGTACTCAAGGACCAGAATGGCCGCGCACTGCGCTTCTACAGCGATGTGCTCAAGGACAAGGTGGTGATGCTCAACGTGATTTTCACCCACTGCACCGACGCCTGCCCGCTGATCACCCGCAAGCTGCGAGACGTGCGCGATGCCATGGGGCCGGAACTGGCCAGCCAGGTGACCTTCGTGTCGATCAGCAGCGACCCGCTCAACGACACCCCGGCAGCGCTCAAGGCGTTTGCCGAGAAGCAAGGCGTGGACAGCGCCAACTGGCTGTTCCTGACCGGTGACAAGGCCAATGTCGACCTGGTGCTGGGGCGCATTGGCCAGTTCCTGCCCAGCCCCGAGCAGCACTCGACCCAACTGATTGCCGGTGACGTGGCCGGCAAGCGCTGGAGCAAGATCCGCCCGGATGCACCGCCCGCCGCCATCGCCCAGCGCATGCAGCTGCTGGCTCAGCCATTGGCCGGGCGCTAGCAGCCATGGCCCGGCCCCTGTTGGAGCCGTTGCGCGATGCCTGTAGGAGCGGCCTTGCGTCGCGAAAGGGTTGCGCAGCAGCCCCGGCGATCTTTGCGGCGAAGTTGAAATCCTGGGGCCGCTACGCGCCCCTTTCGCGACGCAAGGCCGCTCCGACAGGGGTTTGCGTTCTCCTGGTGGTTTATCTGCTGGAGATGTTCAGCAGTTCGGCATGGGCCTTGGAACTCACCGCCAACGAGCAAGCTGGCAAGCGCCTGTATCGAAACGGGGTATCGGCCAGCGACGCACAGCTGATGGCCCGCGTCGGCGCCAGCGGCATGAGCGTGCCCGCCAGCGTGCTGCCCTGTGCCAGTTGCCACGGCACTGACGGGCGCGGGCGCACCGAAGGTGGGGTTCGCCCACCCAGCCTCGACTGGCAGCGCCTGGCGCAGGGGCAGGGTGAGCGGCAAAGCAACGGTCGCCGCTACCCGGCCTACAGCGACGGCACGTTGGCCCGCGCCATCCAGCACGGCGTCGACCCGGCCGGTAATGGCCTGGACGTGGCCATGCCACGCTTCGAGCTGACCTTGGCCGACCAGCGCAATCTCACGGCGTATCTCAAGCGCCTGGGCGAAGAGCGCGACCCTGGCGTGGAGGAGGGTGTGCTGCGCCTGGGGACCCTGCTGCCAGCCAGTGGTCCGCTGGCTGGCGCCGGGCATGTCGTGCGCGCGGTGCTGGAAGATGGTGTGGAGCAGATCAACCAGCAGGGCGGTATTCATGGTCGGCGCCTGGAACTGGTGGTGGCCGATACCGGCAGCGACCAGGCCAGTGCCGAGCATGCCTTGCAGCGCATGCTGGACCAGGACCAGGTGTTCACCTTGATCGCGCCGCTGGCGCCCATGCTCGATCAGCAGCTGCCAACGCTGCTCGAACAACGGCGCGTGCCTTTGATCGGCAGCACACCGCGCAGCGGTGGCAGCTCACAGATTTTCGACCCCTTGCCCGGTATTGCCAGCCAATTGCTGAGCCTGGCTGCCCATGCCAAGGGCGCCCTGGGCCTGGCGCCCGATGGCTTGCGCGTGGTGTACGCCGGCAACGAACAAGCGGCATTGGCCGAGCAGGTGCGCGAACGTTTGCTCCAGCAAGGCTGGGCAGCACCAGCGATCCAGGCCTTTGACGGTCAGGCCGTCGCAGGGCCGGGCATCGTCTTCATCGGCCGCGCCCAGGCCTTTGCGGCGCTGGCCCAGGCGCTACAGGCCGAGGGGCGTGAACCGTACCTGTTCGCTGCCTCAAGCCAGGTAGCGGCAGCGGTGGCCAGCTTGCCGACGCAGTGGTCGCAACGGGTTTTCCTGGCCTATCCCTTCGTGCCGGACGACTGGACCGAGCAGGGCATGGCGGCACTGGCCGGCCTGCAACAGCGCCATGGCCTCGACCCACGCCAGGCATCGCTGCAGGTCAACACCTTGTGCGCCTTGAAGCTGCTGACCGAAGCCTTGAAGCAGATTGGCCGCGATGCCAGCCGCGAACAGCTGGTGGCCGCCCTGGAGAGCCTGCACGATGTCGAAACAGGCCTGACCCCGGCGCTGGGCTTCGGCCCCGGCAAGCGCCAGGGCATGGCCGGGGCCCATGTCGTCGCAGTGGCGCTGCCCGGGCCCCGGTTTACCGCTGTTGCCCCGTACCGACCCGTAGTGGACAGCCCTTGAGCGGAGGTAAGCATGCGTATCCTGTTGCTGTGCCTGTTGCTGGTGATCGCCAACGCGAGCTGGGCCGACGTGCCCGTTGCACGGGTCAACGGCGTGAACATCGACCTGATGCGCCTGGAGCGCTATTTCAGCGAGTACCTGCAGGCCCAGGGCAGGGCGGTGGCCAGCATCCGCAACCCGACGCTGTACAAGCGCCTGCGCGGGCAGGCGCTGGACGAACTGATCGACAAGGAATTGCTCTGGCAAGAGGCGCAGCGCCAGGGTATTCACATTAGTGATGAACAGGTATCAGCGCAGGTAGGTCAGATCGAGGCCGCCATCGGTAGCCCGGCCCTGTTCGAAAGGCGCCTGGCAGATGCAGGTTTCAACCGGGCGCAGTACGCTGATTACCTGCGCCACGAATTGGCCGCGCAGCAGGTGTACGCCCAGCTCAGCGCGGTAGACGAGCCCAGCCGAGGCGAAATCGAGGCGTTCTACCAGGCCAATCGGCAGACACTGCAAGGTGCGCAGAACCAAAGTGCTAATACCTCGGTCATACCCGAACCGGGCCTGGAGCTGGCCAAGGCTGCGCTCATCGGCCAGTTGCAGGCGCAGGCGCGCCAATCCGTGCGCCAACGTTTGCGCGAATCCGCTACAGTGGAGGTCGCTGACTGAGGCCCACGAATGGATTTCCCCAAAACTGGGGAATAACGGTTTGGCAAAGTGCCATCACCTTCCCCGGTTGTGGGGAACAGCGCCTGTGCCTGTGTTGCAGGGTTTGGCACAACCGAGCAAGATCAATGACTTACAGTGGTGCGAAATGTCTATTCACGCCTGGCACGAAGCCTGCTCAAGCCTTATCGAGGCCGCACTTCGCAAACCGGGTAACCGGGCAGTATTTGGGAGTCGACCTTGGTGAACAGAGTATTGGTAGTCGATGACGAACAGACCCTTGCGCAGAACCTGCAAGCGTACCTGCAGGCACAAGGCCTGGAAGCTCACGTCGCCCACGACGGTGCCAGTGGTATCGAGCAGGCTCAAAGCCTGGCACCGAAAGTGATTGTGCTGGATTACCGCTTGCCCGACATGGAGGGGTTTCAGGTTCTGGAGACCGTGCGCAAGAACAGGCAGTGCCATTTCGTGCTGATCACCGCCCACCCGACTGTCGAAGTCCGTGAGCGGGCCGCCGATCTTGGTGTGAGTCATGTCCTGTTCAAGCCGTTCCCGATGGCGGAACTGGCCCGCGCGATCTTCGACCTGATGGGCATCGAGCGCCGGCGCAGGGCAACTGACGATCCAGCCGAAGGGTTTATCGAACGACGCCAGAACAGGAACGAATCGTTCCCCTTGCAGTTGTACGATGGCAGCTGGGTGTTGGCCGATCGCCGCCGTAGTGGCGCCAAGCCCCCAGGACCTGACGACGACCAACTGCTCACCGGGGAATAGCGGCGCCCGCTACCCTGGCCAAGCCAGCCTGCGACGCGCCCCTGAGCGGAGTCGCAGGCCATGTCAGACGCACTCGATACACTTGCCGGCAAGCACAGCGCCTATCCTCGCGACCTTTTGGCCCAGGCCCGCCTGCAAGCTGGCGACGAACGCCTGCTCAACTGCCTGGAGCGGCTGGCCAACGAAACTCCCGACTGCTTCATCCAGCGCCTGGGCCTTACCCTGCATTACCCGGTGCTGCAAACCCAGGCCCTGCTGGCCAGCACCCCACGCTTCGACAAGGTCAGTCTGGCCCAGTGCCTGAAGCGCGAGTTCGTGCTGATCGAGCAGGGCGGCGAGCTGATCGGCGTGTTCGCCGACCCCTTCGACCACGCCCGCCTGGCCTGGATCGACGACAACCTTCAGGGCGCGCCTCTTTACCTGGCCCACCCCGCCGACCTGGCCACCTTCCTGGCCCGCCACGAAGAAAGCTTCCACGCCGTCGACGCCCTTGACCATGACGGCGAAGCCAGTGGTGATAACGACCCGCTGCAACGCTTGTCGCTGACCAGCATCAGTGAAGACCAGAGCAAGGTGGTCAAGCTGGTCAACTCGACCCTGTACGACGCCCTCAAACAGCATGCCAGCGACATCCACCTGGGCATGACCGGCCAGGGCCTGACCATCAAGTACCGTATCGACGGTGTGCTAAATGGCGCCGGCAAGGCCAGTGGCAGTGCCTTCGCCGACCAGGTGATCTCGCGCATCAAGGTCATGGCCGAACTGGACATCGGCGAAAAACGCGTGCCCCAGGACGGCCGCTTCAAGGTCGCCATCGGCGAGCGGCAGATCGACTTCCGTGTGTCGATCATGCCAAGCATCTTCGGCGAGGACGCGGTGCTGCGGGTGCTCGACAAGCAAGACCTGTCCGACCGCGTCAGCGGCGTGCAGTTGCAGGCCCTGGGGTTTGCCGACGAAACCCTGCGTGCCCTGCGCCGGCTGGCTTGCGAGCCCTATGGCATGATCCTGGTCACTGGGCCTACCGGCAGCGGCAAGACCACCACCCTGTACGCGATGATCAGCGAGATCAACCACGGCGTGGACAAGATCATCACCATCGAAGACCCGGTCGAATACCAGCTGCCCGGCGTGCTACAGATTCCGGTCAACGAGAAGAAAGGCCTGACCTTCGCCCGCGGCCTGCGCTCTATCCTGCGCCACGACCCGGACAAGATCCTGGTCGGTGAGATCCGCGATCCGGACACCGCACAGATCGCCGTGCAGTCGGCGCTCACCGGCCACCTGGTGTTCACCACCATCCACGCCAACAACGTCTTCGATGTGATCGGCCGCTTCAGCCAGATGCAGGTCGACCCCTACAGCTTCGTCTCTGCCCTCAACGCCGTGCTGGCCCAGCGCCTGATCCGCCTGGCCTGCCCGCACTGCTGCACGCCCTGCGAGGCCGATGACGAAATCCTCACCGCTTCGGGCCTGACCCGCGCAGCAGTAACCGGTTGGAAGTTCGTCCGCGCCCAGGGTTGCGGCCAGTGCCGTGGCAGCGGCTACCGCGGGCGCAGCGCGATTGCCGAACTGCTGCACCTGGACGACGACCTGCGGCAGATGATCGTCGAACGCCGCCCCCTGGCGCAGATCAAGCAGCTGGCCTGCCAGCGCGGCCTGCGCCTGCTGCGTGCCTCGGCCCTGGACCTGGTCCGCGATGGCCGCACCACACTCGAGGAGATCAACCGTGTCACATTCATCTGATCGTGGCGCTTACAAGTACAGCGCCGTACTGGGTGCTGAAGGTGTCGGCCTGGGTTGCTGGCACGCCAATCAACATCAGTGGCTGGGCAGCCGCGCGTTTACCTGCGATGCCGCGCAGCAACCGGCCTGGGAAGCCGCCTTGCAAACCCTGAGTGCGCTGCTGGCCGAGCATGCTGTCAAGGGAGCACAGTTGCGGGTGCTGCTGTCGGCCCGCTACAGCCGCTTCTGCCTGGTGCCGTGGAGCGATGCCATCGGCCACCCACGCGAGCTGGATGCCTACGCCCGGGCCTGCTTCGAGAACCTCTACGGTCAGTCGCTGGACGACTGGCGCATCGTCCTCTCGCCCGAGCCTGCCGGGGCCGCGCGCATCGCCACCGCGCTGCCCGAGGCACTGCTGCAAGGCCTGCAGACCTTGGGCCGGGAAAGCCGCCTGAGCCTGCGCTCGGTGCAGCCGTACCTGATGGCCGCCTACAACCGCTGCTCGGCGCAACTGGAGCAGGGCGACTTCCTGTTCGTGCTCGCCGAACCGCGCCGCAGCGTGTTGCTGCTGGCGGCCGGTGGCGCCTGGCAACAGGTGCTGGCCCAAGGCTGCGCCGACAGCGACCAGGCTCTGCAGGCGTTGATCGAACGCACCTGCGAGCTATACGGCGAGCACCTGCCACGGGTCTACCTGCATGCCCCGGGGCGGGGCGATGTGCCGCAACTGACGGCGGTGCAGCTGTGCCAACCGGCCGCCGACAGCGACCCGCTATGCGCCATGTGGCGGGCGGTGGCCTGACATGCGCCGCCTCGACCTGGAATTCCAGCCCCGTCGCAGTGGCCCGTTGGCCTGGTCGCTGCTGGCCCTGAGTGCAGCCACCGTCGCCTTGCTGGTGCTGGTGCAGCAGCAGCTGCAGGTCGAGCAGCTAGACCTGGACGCCCGCGTGCACAGCCTGGAACTGCAACTGGGCCGTCGCCCGGCACCGGCTGCCCCACAGAACAGCGCCGCCAGCCGCGAGCAGGCCGAACGCCTGGCGCAGATGCGCAGCGTCTCGCAGCAGCTGCAACGGCCCTGGCAACAGCTGTTCGCCATGCTCGAAGCGCAGCCGCAGGAAGACGTTGCACTGCTGACCTTGACCCCGGATGCGCGCAAGGGCCAGGTCCGTATCACCGCCGAGGCTCGCAACCTGGAAGCGATGCTGCAGTACCACCAGCGCCTGGAGCAAAGCGACGCGCTCAGCGATGTCTCGCTGCTCAACCACGAAGTGGTGGCCGGGCAAGCCGAGCACCCGGTGCGTTTCAACCTTACCGCCACCTGGGAGACCGGCCATGCGCGTCCCTGATGCTGTAAACAGCTTGGTCCTTCAGGAGCACCTGCGCCGCATCGGCCCGGTCGGCCTGGGCGCCGCCGCAGTCGCCGTGCTCGCCGTTGGTATCGCGCTGGTTGGCGTAGTCCCGCAGTGGCAGGCGGTGCGCGAATTGCGCGCCAGCGAAGCCGATGCCAGGGTGCAAGTCGAACGGGTCAAGCGCGGCGAGCTGAAGGTCGCCGTCAAGCCTGAACAGCAGGCGCTGGACAGCCTGCGCCAGCAGCTGCCCGGGCAGCCAGAAGCCAGCGAGCTGATCGAACGCCTGTACCACCTGGCCAGCGCCGAGCACATCAGCCTGGCGCGCGGTGAGTACGCCTTGGGGGTCGATCCCAAGACCCAGCTGTCGCGCTACCAGATCATCCTGCCAGTGCGCGGCAGCTACCCGCAGATCCGCGGCTTTCTGCGCGGCCTGATCGGCCAGCTGCCGACCCTGGTACTTGAAGACCTGGAGCTGCAGCGTAAAACCATCGGCGACACCGAACTCAACGGCCGGGTACGCCTGACCCTCTACCTGTCGAGGTCGTGATGAACACTCAACGCGCAGTGATGTGGCTGGGCTTTTTGGGGGTATCGGCAGCGTTGGCTTGGGCGCCAGGGCACTGGTTTAACCAGGAAGATAGCGTCGCTCCCTTCGCGGGTAAACCCGCTCCCACAGGTTCCGCAGGCGACGCCGCCCCTGTGGGAGCGGGTTCATCGGGGCGCCGAACCGCCGCGAAGGCGCCGGAACAGGCTTCCAGGGATCTGTTCCCAGCTCAGCAATGGACCAAGCCACAAGCCTTGGCCACCGTCACCGAACAACCCGTAGCCGCCGCGCCCGTGGTAACTGCGGCCCCCACCGCCCCGGCGCTGCCGTTCCAGTTCGTCGGCCGCATGGGCGACCGCGACGACCTGCAGATCTTCCTGCAGAGCGGAGAAAAGCTGTACGTCGTGCGCAAGGGGGACGTGATCGACAGCACCTACCGCCTCGACAACGTTTCGGCCAATGAGCTGGACCTGGTTTATCTGCCTTTGCATCAGTCACAGACCTTGTCTGTAGGGAGCGCACCATGAAGTCGTCGAAGATGTGCAAGCCTGCTCCGTTCATGCTGCTGGCGCTGTGCGTGGCCATCGCCGGCTGCGGCTCCAGCGGGGTGCGCAAGGACAGCGCCGAGCTGATGAAGGAAGGCCAGTACGAGGCCGGGATCGCCCGCCTGGAAGAAGCCCTGAGCGAAAACCCGCGCGACACCGAGCTGAACATCGCCCTGGCCCACGGACGCCAGGCTGCGGTGGAAGCGCTGATCAGCCAGGCTGATGCCGACCGTATCCGCCACGACTTCACCAGTGCCCGCATGGGCTACAGCCGGGTGCTGACCATCGAGCCGAACAACCGCCGCGCCCAGGAAGGTATCCGTAACCTGGAGCTCATCCGCACCCTCGACGAGCGCGTGGCGCTGGGCCAGGCCGCATTGCGCCAAGGTGACCTGTTCGGCGCAGAGCGCTACATGCGCGAAGTGCTGCGCCTGGATCCACAGAACCAGAAAGGCATCGCGCTGCGCACCGACATCGAGAACGTGCAGGCCCGCACCGCGCAGCCGTTTCCGCAACTGCGCAGCAAGCTGGAGCGCCCGGTGACCCTGGAGTTCCGCGACGCGGGCCTGAAGACTATCTTCGAAGTGCTGTCGCAGGTCGCCGGCATCAACTTCATCTTCGACAAGGACCTGCGCCCAGACATGAAAGCCACGATCTTCGTGCGTGACGTGCGTATCGAAGATGCCATCGCGCTGCTGTTGGAGCAGAACCAGCTGCGCCAGAAGATCGTCAACGACAACACCTTGCTGGTCTACCCCGATTCGCCGCAGAAGACCAAGGACTACCAGGAACTGGTCATGCGCACTTTCTACCTGACCAGCATCGACGCCAACACCGCGCTGAACATGGTCAAGACCATGCTCAAGACCCGTGACGTGTTCGTCGACGAACGCCTCAACACCCTGACCATGCGCGATACCCCCGATGCCGTGCGCATGGCCGAAAAACTGCTGCAGTCGCAGGACCAGTCCAACCCGGAAGTGGTGCTGGAAGTGGAGGTGATGGAAGTCGCCACCTCGCGCATCCTCGACCTCGGCCTGCAATGGCCGAACACCTTCGGCGTGCTGACCAACGATGGCAACCCGGTCAGCGTGCTCGACCAACTGCGCGGCATCAACTCCAGCCGCATCAGCATTTCGCCGGCCCCGCAGGCCAAGATCAATGCCCAGGACAAGGACATCAACACCCTGGCCAGCCCGGTGATCCGCGTCAGCAACCGTGAGCAGGCGCGCATCCACATCGGCCAGCGGGTGCCGATCATCAGTGCCACCTCGGTGCCGTCCACCCAAGGCCCGGTGATCACCGAAAGCGTCACCTACCTGGATGTTGGTCTGAAGCTTGAAGTACAGCCCACCGTGCACCTGAACAACGAAGTTGCGATCAAGATTGCCCTGGAAGTGAGTAACGCCACGCCGCTGGAGGCCACCCGCCAGGGCACCATCCCGGTTCAGGTCGATACCCGCAACGCGCAGACCAGCCTGCGCTTGCACGATGGCGAAACCCAGGTGCTGGCCGGCCTGGTGCGCAACGACCACAACGCCAGCGGCAACAAGATCCCTGGCCTTGGCGACATCCCTGGCCTGGGGCGCTTGTTCGGCAGCAACAAGGACGACATGAGCAAGTCCGAGCTGGTGCTGGCGATCACCCCGCGCATCGTACGCAACCTGCCGTACCAGAGCCCCTCGGATATGGAGTTCGGCACCGGCACCGAGTCGAGCATGCAGGTGCGCCAGGCGGCGCCGCTGCCAGTGCGTGATGTGCCAGGCGACATACCGAGCGACAGCCAGGACAGCGCACCGGTGGTGCAAAGCCAGGTGGCCACTGCCCCAGCCCCGATCACCGTGAGCCCACGGCCATGAAACGTCGCCAGCAGGGTTTCAGCCTGATCGAAGTGGTGCTGACCCTGGCCCTGCTCGGGATGCTCGCGACCATGGCCGCGCCACTGACCGAAACGGTGGTGCGCCGTGGCAAGGAGCAGCAGCTGCGCGAGGCGCTGTACCAGATCCGCGACGCGATCGATGCCTACAAGCGTGCCTTTGACGCCGGGTTCATCGAAAAGCGCCTGGATGCCAGCGGCTACCCGCCGAACCTGCAGGTGCTGGTCGATGGCGTGCGCGATGTGCGCAGCGCCAAGGGCGCCAAGTTCTACTTCCTGCGGCGCATCCCGCACGACCCGCTGGTGGCGGCCAAAAGCGAGGACGAAGGCGGTTGGGGCCTGCGTGCGTACGCCAGCAGCCCCGACAACCCGCGTGAAGGCGAAGACGTCTTCGACGTGTATTCCAAGGCCCGCGGCAAGGGCCTTAACAACATCCCCTACGGGCAATGGTGACGGCCATGAAACGCAGCCGAGGCTTCACCCTGATCGAACTGCTGGTGGTGATGGCGATCATCGCCACGCTGATGACTATCGCCATGCCGCGCTACTTCAACAGCCTGGACAGCTCCCGCGAGGCCACCTTGCGCCAGAGCCTGTCGGTGCTGCGTGAAGCCCTGGACCATTACTACGGCGACACTGGCCACTACCCGGAATCACTGGAACAACTGGTGGAGCAGCGCTATCTGCGCAATACCCCGGTTGACCCGATCACCGAGCGCAGCGACGCCTGGCAGTTGGTGCCACCGCCCGAGGGCGTGGCCGGCGGCGTCGCCGATATCAAGAGCGGTGCCACAGGGAGGGCGCGTGATGGCAGCCTGTTCGCGGAATGGTAAGGCCAGCGCCGGCTTCACCTACCTGGGCGTGCTTGTGCTGATCGCAATCAGCAGCGTAGCCCTGGCAGCGACCGGCACGGTGTGGTCCAGCGTCGCCCAGCGCGAGCATGAGCGCGAGCTGCTGTGGGTCGGTGGCCAGTATGCCCAGGCCCTGCGCAGCTACTATCGCGCCTCGCCAGGCCTGGCCCAGTACCCCAAGGAGCTTGCCGACCTGCTCGAGGACAACCGCTTCCCGCAGGCCAAGCGGCACATCCGCCGCTTGTACCCGGACCCGATCACCAACAGCGACGACTGGGGCCTGCTGCGCGCCATCGATGGCCGTATCACCGGGGTGCACAGCCGCTCCGATGCCACTCCGTTCAAACGCAGCGGCTTCGAGACGCAGTTCTCCGGTTTCGAAGGCCTGGAGCACTACAGCGACTGGCAGTTCGTCGCCGAGCAGGCCTTCAACGAAAGCGCCGGTGGCGCCCGTACCCATGCAGGCCCGGGAGACACGCCATGAAACGCCTGCACGCGCTGTACCTGTGCCTGCTGCTGGCAGCCGGGTTGCCGGGCGCGGCCATGGCCGACGCCGAGGACGAGATGAAGGGCTTCATCGTCGACAACACCATCTCGCACATCGGCCACGACTTTTACTACTACTTTGCCGACCGCCTGCGTGCCACCAGCCGCCTGGACTTCAACCTGGTGGTGCGCGAGCGCCCCGATGCCCGCTGGGGCAGCCTGGTGACCGTGGAGTTCGACCGCGACGTGCTGTACCGCCGCTTTCTGCCCCCGAACGTCACTCAATTAAAAGAAGAGGCGGTGATGGCCGCCGACCTGGTCAAGCAGGAGGTCATTCAGCGCAAGCTGCAACGTCTGCTGCAGGACACCACTGATCTGGAGAGGGATGAGCTATGAACACGTGCATACCCCGTTACCTGGCGGCTGGCCTGCTGCTCGGTGCCTGCACCGTCCAGGCCACCGAGCTGGTGTACACCCCGGTCAACCCGGCGTTCGGTGGCAACCCGTTGAACGGCACTTGGCTGTTGAACAACGCCCAGGCGCAGAACGACTACGACGACCCGGACCTCAAGGACCGCGCCTCCGCCATTGGCGGGACCTCGGCCCTGGAGCGCTTCAGCAACCAGCTGGAGTCGCGGATGTTGTCGCAGCTGATGGACAACATCAGCAACGGCAAGACCGGCAGCATGGCCACCGATGCGTTCCTGATCGATGTCATCGATGACTCCGGTGCCCTGAGCATCAAGGTCACCGACCGCGCTACCGGAGAAACTTCGCTCATTGAGGTCAGTGGCCTGAACCCCTGAGAGGGACTGGCCGTTTAGCTGGGGAGAGAGCACCATGAAACGTCTGCTGAGCACTCTACTGATCGTCGCCACCCTTGCGGGCCTGCAAGGCTGCGGCCTGCGCGAGCCAATGCCGGCCGAACAGGACACGGAAACCCCGACCTTGACGCCACGCGCTTCGACCTACTATGACCTGATCAACATGCCGCGCCCCAAAGGCCGCTTGATGGCCGTGGTGTATGGCTTCCGCGACCAGACCGGGCAGTACAAGCCGACCCCGGCCAGCTCGTTCTCCACCAGTGTCACCCAGGGGGCAGCGAGCATGCTGATGGATGCCCTGAATGCCAGCGGCTGGTTCGTGGTGCTGGAGCGCGAGGGCCTGCAGAACCTGCTGACCGAACGCAAGATCATCCGTGCTTCGCAGAAAAAGCCCGATGTGCCCGAAAACATCATGAGCGAACTGCCACCGCTGCAGGCTGCCAACCTGATGCTTGAAGGCGGCATCATCGCCTACGACACCAACGTGCGCAGCGGCGGCGAGGGAGCCCGTTATCTCGGCGTCGACATTTCCCGCGAGTACCGGGTCGACCAGGTCACGGTCAACCTGCGTGCGGTGGACGTGCGCACCGGGCAGGTGCTGGCCAACGTGATGACCAGCAAGACCATCTACTCGATTGGCCGCAATGCCGGGGTGTTCAAGTTCATCGAGTTCAAGAAGTTGCTGGAAGCCGAGGTGGGCTACACCACCAACGAACCGGCGCAGCTGTGTGTGCTGTCGGCGATCGAGGCGGCGGTGGGGCATTTGCTGGCCCAGGGGATCGAACGGCACCTGTGGCAGGTGGCGGGGGATCCGGGGGAGGGCAAGGCAGAGGTGGACAAGTTCCTCAGCCAGAATCAGCCGCAGTGATGGGCTTTGGGTGTTGGCTTGAGGTTTTGGGTGCCAGTGAGATCGAGCGCCGCCCGCGCGGCGCATCGCGGATAAATCCGCTCCTACATTTGTTGCAACGTACCAAACCTGTTGCGCCATGGTTGCCTGCCTTGA